>CAZPHZ010000197.1:0-6468 GCA_964586035.1 uncultured Saprospiraceae bacterium | reverse complement strand
TCCCCCTTGTCTGCCATCGCCGAGAAACGTGCATCCTCAAAGAAGGGCCTGATGCAAGCGGTCCTGCGCATTCCCAACGTTGTCGGTGCTGAACAAGAAGACATCGACGAAAAAGAATGGGCGGCAATTGAGGAGACCATCGAAATGGCATTTAAGAAGTTCGAGGCTTTCAGAAAAGCAGAAGGTGATTCCATGGAACAAGACCTGCGGCTCCGGTGCTCCAATATCCAGGCTGCGCTTTCAGAAGTGGATCCCTTTGAAAAAGATCGGGTTACTCTACTCCAAAACAGGCTCCGGAAAAACCTCGGGGAGTTCATTGGCAAAGACAATGTGGATGAAAACCGTTTCGAGCAGGAAATCATATTCTACCTCGAAAAAATTGACATCACCGAAGAAAAAGTGCGCCTCAGCCAGCATTGCAGCTATTTTCTTGAGCAATTGGATAAGCCTAAAACTTCTAAAGGAAGGACCCTTAGTTTTATCAGCCAGGAAATGGGCCGTGAAATCAATACACTTGGGGCCAAAGCCTATTCCGCCGATATACAACGCCTTGTAGTCAGGATGAAAGACGACCTCGAAAAAATTAAAGAACAGATTGCCAATACTGTTTAGGATCGATGGCATCTGTCTTTTCTAATTGACCCGGCATTCAACACAACCACTTTTTGTGAAACTCATTATTGTGACAGCGCCATCGGGGGCGGGTAAAACAACCATTGTAAAGCATCTTTTGCACACCGTGAAAGATTTGGCCTTTTCCGTGTCGGCCACCACACGGCTCAAAAGAAAAAACGAGATCCACGGAAAAGACTATTATTATATTAATGTGGAGGGTTTCAAACAATTGGTGAAAGAAGGGGCTTTCATCGAATGGCAGGAAGTTTATGAAAACCAGTTTTACGGAACCCTGCGAAACGAGGTGGAACGACTTTGGGCTACCGGCAAGCACGTAATTTTTGACATCGACGTAAAAGGGGCCATGAATCTCAAAAGTGTTTTCCCCGGCCGTACGCTTACCATTTTTATAAAACCTCCCTCTCCTGAAGTTCTCTTCCAGCGCCTGCGGAAGCGCAAATCCGAAACAGAAGAAAGTTTGAAAAAACGAATCAGTAAGGCCAAATCCGAATTGACTTTTGAAAAAAATTTCGATATTGCGCTGGTTAACGATGTTTTGGAAGAGGCACTGGACGATGCCGTGAAAATTGTCCGACGATTTTTGGTGAGCTGAATAGTACTCACCACCTGCTTTTCCGACGCTTCGAAATACAACTTATTTGGACATGGAAACCCTTATTACAGAAGGTATAAAAATCAGCGTTGAGCCATTTTACCTGCCACATGAATCTTTGCCGGCAAAGCAAAAGTACGTCCATGCTTACCGGGTAATTATTGAAAATCAAAGCCAGCACACCGTACAATTGATGAGCCGCCATTGGCACATCATCGAATCCAGTGGACTGAAAAGGGAGGTGGAAGGCGAGGGAGTCATCGGGAAGCAGCCGGTACTCTCGCCCGGGCAGAGCCATCAATACACCTCATGGTGCCCGCTGATGACTGACTTGGGAAAAATGTACGGCACCTACACCATGCGACGGGTACCCGATGGAGAACTGTTCCAGGTGAAAGTACCCGAATTCCAAATGGTGCCTCCTTTCAAAATGAATTGACCAATCATAGCGCAAAACAAAAGGGCAAATTTGCAACATTGCAAATTTGCCCTTTTGTTTTGCGATGCCCGCCTGTTATTTCACCAAATGGTAGGTGTATTGGATGCGTTCAAAAATCGGAGCATTGATATCGGGATCCATATTTTTCAAATAAATGTCCACATCAACGGTTTCATCCTCTTCTTTTTTGCTGCTGTCGAAAGTAACCTTTATGGTGCCAGTTCCGCCAGGTTTCACTTCAGAAGTTGAGTAGTCTATTGTCGTGCAATCGCAGCCGGATGCGATGTCAATTGCCAGAGGCACGTCGCCGCGGTTGGTAAAAGTGTACACATGCTCGCGTAACTCTCCTTTTTTTACTTTTCCAAAATCCACGATGCGCTCATCGAACTGCATGATGGGCAATCCCTTCAGGTCTTTTTTACCATAAAGCGAGGATAGCGGGTGAATCAGAGGCGAGTTCTGAACGGCTTTTTCAAGAATCGAAAATGATGGTATGCTATCGCCGCCGGGAGTTTCATTTTTCTTTGTTTTGTTTTTCCCGGGGGAGGGTTTGTTGCCGCCCTTTTTGGGTTCTTCTTTCGGCAAATTCTCGTCCACCTTCCTGTTACCGATCTGAATCAACCTTTCTTCTTCGATGGTAATACTGGTAGGACCGGAAAGAATCTTGAACTCTGTGCGCCGGTTCACCTGATGCGCCGCTTCAAAATTGACGGAATCCGGCAGCAGGGCATTGATGAAATCTTCGGTCAACACGTCGCCCTCTTTGAGGAAGGGGTTTTGCTGCGCAATGCGGGCATTCACTGTCTTGGGCACAGATTCGCCATATCCTTTGGCCACGATGCGTTTGCGGACGACACCTTTGCTGACCAGCCAACGACGGGCAGATTCGGCGCGGCGCTGTGAGAGATTGCGGTTGTATTGGTCACCGCCGCGAGCATCGGTGTGCGAAGATAATTCGATGACCATGTCAGGGTATTGTTTCATTAGATCAAGAATCAAATTCAAATCCGGCTCTGCCTCTTTGAGAATTTTATCGTCGTCAAAATCGTAATAAATATTTTCTAAAACAAAAGGCTCCTCTCTGCGAATGGTGATGGTTTTGCGACCTGGTTTCAGGTCGAGCCTTTCATCGTAAGTCTTCGAATCATACAACCCTACTGTGTTGAATTCGAGGGTGTCATTTTCGTAGTTGTCAGCAGAGCCTATGAGCAGGTATGATTTGTCAAGTTCGAGTGGTGAATCGTAATTGTTGCCACCTTTGTTTGTCTTTGCCTCGACGAGTTTATTACCGCTATCATTTACCTCATACAATTCGAAGGAAACGCCATTGAGCGGGTCCTGGGTCTCCAGGTCATAGGACAAAACCGCAAGGTCAGCCTCGATTTTCTTGAGGATGACATTGTAAATGTCGTCGGTCGTTGTTTTGCTCATCAGTGAGCGGGCTCCCTGGGCCTTGCGGTTGGAGGTGAGGAGTCCGTGGTAACCCTCTTTGTCCAACATAAAATACAAATCGTCGGCAGAAGAATTATAGGGCAATCCCATGTTCTGGGGTTTGCTCCACATGGTGCCGTTCCAGGTACTCATGAAGATGTCATAGCCGCCAATGCCGGGGTGGCCGGTAGAACTGAAATACAAAATGCCGTCGCGATAAAAAGGGGTGTCTTCATCGCCCACAGTATTAATTTTCGGGCCCAGATTAACGGGGTCGCCGTATTGGCCGTTGCCTTTGTAGGTGGCGTAGTAAATGTCGTAACCGCCCTGACCTCCTTCCATATTAGAGGCAAAGAACATCACCTCATTGCCGAACAGCTCTCCGACACAGGGCGATTTAGCGATGTAGTCACCGTTTAGGCTTTCCACTTCTTCGGCAGGGCTCCAAGAATTGCCGCCGCCGGTACTTAGGAAAATTTTACTTTCCGTGAGCACGTTTCCCGTAAGAAGAGCTCTATTAAAAAACATGCGTTTCCCATCCGGTGAAATGGAAACATTTACGTTGTGATAGCCGGGCCTGTTAATGCCTTCACCGAGGGCTTTGGGTTCGCCCCAACCTTTTTCACCACGAGAGGACTGGAATATTTTAGTGGGCACATCTTCCACATTTTTTTCGTCAATTACTATCAGGTCATCGGTACCAAACCCGGCAAAGAGCATCTGTTTATTGTCGTTGCTCAACCAAGCCGAATACTCGGAATTCTTGGTGTTTATTTCTTTTCCGCCGTGCAACACATTTACTCCATCCTGGGGCTGAACTACCTTCGCAAATTCACAGCCTACCTGCTCCTGTTCTGCCAATTCAACGCGAACGGGATCTGAGGCAGTCTTGAGGTACAAATCGAACTGTTCGATGGCATCATCATACTTCCCCTCCATTTTTAGAGAGCGGGCATATTCAAAGCGTTTGTCTTTCCACTTTTCAAGATTTTTATTCCGCTTGTTGGGCCGAAGGGCTCTATGGTACCACCGGGAGGCATTTCTGTAATCCCGTAAATTGTAATTCAGGTCGGCCATCAGAATGGCGAGGTCAGCATCCTTCGATTCTTCGTAGGCTTGCTCGTACCATTCGAGAGCACGGTAGTAATCCAATTTTTGCATTTGCTCCTCAGCCATAGTTATCATCATGGCATAAGTGGGGCGATTGAGCGGCTGCGCCACGACGACCGCAATTCCGTTCAACAAAAGGGCAAGGAGAAGTATCTGATTTTTCATAAAATTAAAGTCGAAAAACGATGGTCAATGAGAAATTTGAAATGAACAATAAACGGTGAACTAGCTCATAGCTCATCAAATTACAGGTGCGGGCCAATGATGACCGGCTTCACAACAGGTTTCTTGTAAATCTTCCCGATGTAATAAACGGCGATTTCAAAACCTCCTTTATAATTGTTGGCTTCGTTAAGAGACGAAAGCGTAACATCGTAAGCTAACGCGGCTTTCAGAGAGCCATAGTCAATACCGACGAGCACCTGTCCGGCGTCGTTTGAGCGGTAGCCGAGACCCAGATTCAGCTTGATATTTTTTTCAGGATTCAGCATATATCCCGTCCAGCCATGCACCTGAAACTGGCTTGCGGGATCGATATTGGTGTAATAAACTTCCGGGGTCAGTGACCATTTCCCAGTGAGCGGAGTATTCAATTGCGCATGAGCCGTTATTCGCATAGGCAGGTCCACGGCATTGGATTTGAAGTCGTACCGGGGCGTGGTGATGTGTCGCACGGAAAACCCAAAATTGTAGTTGGTGTTTTTGCTGACCTTGGAGGAAAACAACAGCCCTCCATTGATGTCTGTGTAATCCTTTTGGGGTTCATTATTGCCGCCACTGGGACCGCCGCCACCGCCACTTGTCGAGCCGACCACCTCATCGTCGGTAGCCGGATTAGCTATCCCGGATTGCTGCTGCTGCAGGAAATCGGCAAACTCCAGGTCCCGGGCATTTTTGAGCGTCCGCTGTACTTTACCCCACTGGACTCCGAGCGTAAGTACTTTCGTACTTTTTTTGTCCAGTGACAGGTGAAACGAGCCGGAAAGTTGAAAAGAGGTTGTCTTTAATTTACCAGTACCAGCCTGATCCTGAAACATCAGACCGCCAACTCCTACCCAATGGCGTTTGCCCACCATAACAACCGGGGCATCGATAAAAACGGTTGGTGTGGAATAGGCATTGGTCACCACGCTGCGCGTCTGATCGCGGTAGAGCCCTCCGATGCGATAGGTTCCTTCATAAGCCCCAGTAAAAGCGGGGTTCATGTGCAGGGGGTTCATGTAAAACAAGCTATTGTGAAGGTCCTGTCCATTCAAATGGACCACAAAGCCTAAAGTCGCAAGTGAGAGTAAAAGTGTTTTTGTCAATCTCATTTTTATTAGGTTGAAAAAAATTTCAGGGTCTTTTCTAAACGCCCGAAGATATAAGTTTTCCTGCAAATGGCGAGAAAACAGGATGCAAGTTAGCCGTTAAACATGGCACACCAAACCGGAACTTGCCGGAATTTGCACAGGAAGTGACACTTTTCGATAAATGCTTCCGATGTCATGGGGCCAATGTGGAAATCTCTGCCAGGATGTCTTCAATTTTCAAATCGTTCATGCAACGAAAATGTTCGCGCGGGCATTTTGCAAACCCAATTTTCGAGCAAGGGCGGCAGGGCAAAGCCTTTACTTCAAAAATTGTGCTGTTCTCATGGCCTTTCCTTTCATACGGGAACATGCCGAAAGAGGGTACAGTATTTCCCCAAATGGAATAGATTTTCTTGCCGAAAGCAGCGGCAATGTGCATCATACCCGTGTCATGAGTGATGACGGCCACTGAATCGCGGATAACGACGGCAGAGTGATGGAGACTCAGTTTTCCACATAGATTTAAAACATGTGGGCCTGCAGCAGCGGCTACCTGGCCGCCCTGAGTAGCTTCTCCCCTGCCCCCCAACAAGATGACATTTTGCGTCATCCCCTGGCAAATGGCAATGATTTTTTCTGCGGGCAGCCGCTTTGTCTGATGGGCTGCGCCGATGGCGAAAACGACATATTCTGCCGGTAGTTGATAGTTGGCAGTTGACAGTTGCTGCGGTAAAAAATAGTCGAGACCTTTGCCGTCGTTTGTTACGCCGAGCGGTTTGGCGGCTTTCATGTAGCGGTCAACGAGATGCTGTTTTGGGAGCCTGTCGATTTTAAGATTCACCAGGAGCCACTTCTTGAAATTGAGCTTGTCGAAAGTATAGTTCTTCACACCCAACTGTATCCTCACCATCCAACTTCGCAGGTTTTTGTGCAAGTCGATGATGCAGTCATACCGCTCAGCCTTTATC
>CAZPHZ010000196.1:0-6552 GCA_964586035.1 uncultured Saprospiraceae bacterium | reverse complement strand
CATCTCAACCATCTCAACCATCTCAACCATCTCAACCATCTCAACCATCTCAACCTCCTCAACTATCTCAACCTCCTCAACAAACCTTCCGTCATTTGAAGTGCTTAAGCATAATCACTTCCTTTTCGGTCAGGTGCCGGAAATGTCCGCGGCCGATGTCTTTTTTGGTGAGGCCGGCGTAATAGGTTCTGTCGAGACGCTCCACTTTGTAGCCGAGATGTTCGAAAATGCGGCGGATAATGCGATTTTTCCCGAGGTGCAATTCTATGCCCACTTCCGTTTTTGTTCCACTCACGAAGTCCACTCCGTCCACCATGGCCTTGCCGTCTTCCAGTTCGATGCCCAATCGTATTTTTTCGAGGTCGTGCCGGGAGAGTGGTTTGTCGAGTAATATTTGGTAAAACTTCTGCACTTTATGGCTGGGATGAGAAAGCTTTTGGGCAAGATCCCCGTCGTTGGTCAACAGCAGCAGGCCGGTGGTCATGCGGTCGAGACGGCCCACCGGAAAAATGCGTTCAGTCACTTTGTCCCCGATGATTTCGAGCACGGTTTTACGCCCCTTTTCGTCGCTGGCCGTTGTAATTACGTTTTTGGGTTTGTTCATCAGAATGTAAACCAATTGGGCCTCCGGCCGAATGTCTTTGCCTTTGAACTGAATCTTATCGCCGGGCTTCACTACGTAGCCGGGGCTGTTTTCGACTGCTCCATTCACTGTGACGAAGCCCCGTTTTACAAATTCCGCAGCCTGGCGGCGAGCACATATTCCACAATGGGCGACGTATTTATTTAGGCGCATATCTGCCCCGGCATCCGGCGATACAGGCGAGGCAGATTTCGCTTTTCTGGGGAACCCCGGTTTTGGAGGCGCCTTAAATTTTGGACGGCGCGTTTTCTTCTTGGGCGTGCGTTTTTCCATTGTTAATAAAAAATGGGTGGAGGTCAAAGATAGGGTTTTAGGGAAGGCCTCAGCACCTTTGTTTCGCCCTCCGGCAAATAAAACGACCTATTTGATTAGCACCGTTTTTATCTTCTCTTTATTCAAAACCATTTGGAGGAGTTCACAACATATCTATCAGCCTTTAGAATCGGACCTGCCGCGGCCATGACTTCCACGACGATTGGAACCTCGTCTATTTCCCCCACCTCTTCCCCGGCCACCATGACCGCGAGGCCGCCTGCCACCACCTCCACTGCCTCGCCTTCCGTGGCCGCGGGATACGGGAACATCTTCGATTCCGTCAGGCAGCGGCAATATGGGTACTTTAATATCAGTCAGCCGTTCGATGTTGTCGAATTTCCTTTTAGTAGCTCGGGTCACCAGTGTAAGAGCGAGTCCTGTCTCATCAGCCCTGGCGGTCCGGCCAATGCGATGGACGTAATCCTCCGGATCGCCGGGAACGTCGTAGTTGATGACAACGTCGATGCCTCTGATGTCGATGCCACGGGAAAGCACATCGGTGGCGACGAGGATTGGAACGGAGTTATTGCGAAAGGCAAGCAAGGTATCTTCGCGTTGTTTTTGGTCGAGGTCGGAGTGAATATCAGCGGCAGGGTAACCATGGCGGGACAGAAATGCAGCCAATTCTTTCGTATTTTTTTTGCTGCTTGCAAAAATGAGAATGCGCTTTTTCATTCCATCTTGCCGGCGGAGAAGGTATTCAATAAGCGAGTTTTTTTGCCCCTCATTGACGAGGTAGGCAGCTTGGGTGATTCCTTCTGCGGGTTTGGAGATGGCGATACTCACCTCAAGGGGATTGCGCAAAAGATTATTGGCAAACTTTCGAATTTGAGACGGCATAGTGGCCGAAAACAATAACGTTTGCCTATTCTTCGGAGTTTTGTTGACCACCGTCATTATATCGGTGACAAAACCCATATCGAGCATCCGGTCGGCTTCGTCGAGCACGAGGTGACGAATGGTACTTAGATCCACATAACCGAGCTGCAGGTGAGAAAGAAACCGTCCGGGAGTGGCCACAACTACGTCAACGCCAGTTTTCAACGCCTTCATTTCCATGCTCATGGAGTGGCCGTCGCGGCCACCATATATGGCGACAGAACTGACCCCGGTAAAATAGGAAAATCCCTCCAACTGCTGGTCCACCTGAATGGCCAACTCTCGCGTAGGCTCAATGATGACAGTGTCGATACCCTCGATGGGTTCTTTGGTGAGTTTGTTCAAAATAGGAAGCAAAAATGCTGCTGTCTTTCCTGTGCCTGTTTGTGCGCAGGCGAGTACATCTCTGCCTTCGAGGGCAGCGGGGATGGCTTGTTCTTGAACCGGGGTGGTTTCTGTAAACCCCATTGCTTCCAAACCTTGCAGAATTTGCGGCTCAAAGCCGAGCTGGTCAAACCTCAATTTATTTCAATTTTAATATTCATGTTGCCGGTGAAGTGATGAATTGATTACCGGCAATTAGCTGTCATGTGCGTAAAATTAGCAGGTTTTATTCTCCTTTCAGACTTCTCAAAAAGAAGTTGGACGAGCAAAAATACACCACGTTGATCACATAATACTTAGCCTTTTTTCTCAAAAGCGGGCTAAGCTACGGCATTTATTCTACACCGTGAAACATTTGGGGAACCATAGTGTGGTTAAGAAGATTCGGGTTTGGGAAGATTCAGAGTTGGAGGTTACTTGGTTACCACCGGATTAATCATTTGAAGAGGGAATATATTCCAACACGTTTCTAAAAAGGAATATCCTCGTCGTCGTTCATTTTGGAGGATCTGGTGATTACGTTGGACGCCTCTACTGGTGCATCAAATGGGTCATTGGAAGGGAAGCTGTCGAAATTCGGGTCGCTCAATTCTTCGAACTTGGCATACGTATCCGTGAAACGAAGTTTCACAGTTTCGAGAGGACCGTTCCGGTGTTTGGCAATGATGATCTCTGCGATTCCTTTGAGCGATTGGCCGCTATCGTCTTCCATAATCTGGTAGTATTCGGGGCGGTAGATGAAAGAGACAATATCAGCGTCTTGTTCAATGGCTCCGGATTCCCGGAGGTCGGAAAGCTGAGGGCGTTTGGTGCCGCCGCGCACTTCCACTGCCCGGCTCAATTGCGCCAACGCAATTACCGGCACGTTCAATTCTTTGGCCAGGCCTTTCAATGACCGTGATATTGCACTGATTTCCTGCTCCCGGTTCGTATTCCTGCTGCCTTCCATGCCGCCACTCATCAGTTGCAAATAGTCGATTACGACCATCTGGATGTCGTGCTGCATCTTCAGCCGGCGGCATTTAGCCCGCAATTCGAAAATATTGATACCGGGGGTGTCATCAATAAACAACGGAACTTCACTCATGCGCTCGATGGTGGTCTGCAGTTGCTGCCATTCGTATTCTTCAAGCTTTCCGTTGCGTAGCTTTTGGCTGGAAATCTCAGCCTCCATGGAAATCAAACGCTGCACCAATTGGGTGCTCGACATCTCCAGCGTGAATACCGCAATGGGCTTTTCAAAATCAACGGCGGCGTTGCGAGCAAGAGCCAGCATAAAAGAGGTTTTCCCCATCCCCGGCCGCGCAGCCACAATTATGAGGTCGGATGGTTGCCAGCCAGAAGTAAGCCGGTCAAGGGCCGTGAACCCGGTGGGTATTCCGGTAAGTCCG
Organism: uncultured Saprospiraceae bacterium; assembly: GCA_964586035.1. Lineage (GTDB taxonomy): Bacteria > Bacteroidota > Bacteroidia > Chitinophagales > Saprospiraceae > UBA6168. Next base: position 2,940 of record CAZPHZ010000196.1, on the reverse strand, counting down.
TCTTTCTTGTTTTTAAGCTCCTCAAGAATTTTTAAGGTCTTGCTGGTCAATTCTCCCATGCTTTCATACTGACGGCTCAGGTTGTTTTGGGTAATGTCAAAAAGCCCTCTTTCCGCACTGTCCAAAAGGGTAAATACATCCGTGGTGTCTTCATAAGAATCCCTGATAATTTGGGTGGAAACCTTGATGAGTGCGCGCTGAATTTGTTTTTGGGCCACTATACGGGCGTGAAATTCGATGTTGGCACTCGACGCTACCCTGCTGGTGAGTTCAACGAGGTAAAAGGCACCACCTGCTGCTTCCAGGTCACCCGATTTTTTTAACTCCTCGGTCACGGTGAGCAAATCCACGGGATGGGTTTTTTCAAAAAGTGCCATGATGGCCTTGAAAATTAATTGGTGGGCATCGGAATAAAAACTTTCCGGACGCAGGATGTCAAGCACCAGAGGCAGGGCATCTTTATCGAGCATGAGTGCGCCAAGTACGGCTTCCTCAAGGGGGATTGCCTGCGGCTGCACCTTGCCGAAAACATAATCCGACAACTCCCCATCCCGCTTGCGTAGCTTGGATTTCCCCTCTGCAATCTTCTTATTTATTACCCCTTGTTCGGCCATGTTCAATATTTATTGCCACAGTTTCGGCTTTCAAACTAAATGTACAAAGCTACAACATATGTTACTCATTACCCACGGAATGTTGCAAGGCGAAGGCCTTCTTTTTGTTGATAAATAATCCACATTCGTGGAATGCAATTTTTCGCGGGGTCATATTCCCGGCCAATGACCAGGCCATTGTATTTCAATAAATCGCAAAGTTCTGCTTCTGAGAATCTTACAGAGCAATGTGGGAATCGCATCAACATGCCTCCTCGCACTGCTGCCAGTCAAAAGCATGTTGAAAAATTAATGGCTTTTTTCAATTGCCCGGATTTCCGGTTGCTGATAAAAGGTATTTTAATGTAATTTGCCACCTGTTTCGAAAAACGGAGAAATCCTGTTTTTAGAAGCATTGCGTTTCACAACCACCCCATATTGTTTTAAAGTTTTTCGCATGAAAAAGTTTTTCCTCTTTTTTAGTTGTTGCCTCTTTTGCAGCGCCTTGGCGCAAGCTCAGGGAAAGGTCTCTGAAACTGTGGACCCCAAAGTGGCCCAACTCATGAAAACCTTTGTGGACAACAACAACGCCACCACAACTATAAAAGGTTGGCGCATTCAAATTCTCGCATCCACCGACCGCCAGCGCGTGGAAAATGCACTTTACCAGTTCAAGGCTCTGTACCCGAATGTCCCAGCCGATTGGGTGCATGCCAAACCATATTACAAAATCAGGGCTGGTGCATTTTCATCGAAAAGGGAGGCCCTCCGTACCTTGTACATCCTCAAACAGGACTACCCCGCCGCTTATCCAGTGCAAGACGACGATATTAAACCGCAAGAACTTCTTCGATAAATGAGCTGATTATTAAATGGTTTCCAGATAGACATTTAATTATTTTGCTACCCAACTTTTATTCATGCAATCAATCGAACAAACCATTGACCAGGCTTGGGACGACCGTTCCATGCTGGCGCAACAGCCTGTACAAGAGGCAATTCGAAATGTCATCGAAAAGCTCAATACCGGAGCCTTGCGCGTGGCTGAACCCTCGCCTGGTGGAGACTGGAAGGTCAATAATTGGGTAAAAAAAGCGGTGCTGCTTTTTTTCCTCATTCAAAAAATGGAGACCATAGAAGTGCCACCTTTTGAGTTTTACGACAAAATCCCGCTGAAAAAGGATTACAAATCGCTCGGCGTGCGGGTGGTGCCTCATGCCATTGCCAGGTACGGCAGTTTTTTGGAAAAAGGCGTCATCATGATGCCCAGCTTTGTCAATATTGGTGCGCGGGTTGGCAGCGGTACTATGGTTGACACCTGGGTCACGGTGGGTTCCTGTGCGCAAATCGGCCGAAACGTACACCTCAGTGGAGGCGTGGGTATCGGCGGTGTGCTCGAACCTTTACAAGCTACACCCACCATCATTGAAGACGATTGCTTCATCGGCTCGCGGAGCATAGTGGTAGAGGGCGTGCGCATCGGGAAAGAAGCCGTGCTCGGCGCCAACGTGGTGCTCACGCAATCTACCCGCATCATCGATGTCACCGGCCCGGAACCCGTGACCATGAAAGGCCGGGTGCCCGCCCGCTCTGTTGTGATACCCGGTTCATATACGAAACATTTTTCCGCCGGAGAATACAATGTGGCCTGCGCTCTTATTATTGGAAAACGCAGTGAAAGCACTGACAAGAAGGTGTCGTTGAATTCTGCTTTGCGGGATTATGGTGTGGCAGTGTGAACAATGAGCAATGAGCAATGAACAACGACCGAAGGAAGTCCCGTACCAAAGGTCGGGATGATAAAAGAACGGCCACTTTTCACTTGAACCCCCACTCCCATTTATCCATATTGCAGACCCCCAATTTCAGCAGTTCGATGGCATTGCGGATGTCCTCTTTATGGGCCATTTCAATGGCGGAGTGAATGTGGCGGGTAGGTATGGAAATGGCACCGGCGATAGAGCCGCGTTTTCCGGCACGCTGCACGCCCATGGCGTCGGTACCGCCGGCAGGAAGAATTTCCGGCTGCCAGTTCAAACTATTTTTGGTGGCAAGGTCTTTCAGGAAACTGACCATTCTGGAATCGCTGATGACGGAGCTATCCATGATTTTTATGGCGCAGCCTTTTCCGAGACGGGTCACCATTTCGTGGCCGTGCGCACCGGGAACGTCAAAGGCGATGGTGGTGTCTATGGCGATACCAAAATCAGGGTCTATAGAGTGAGCGGAAGAAACGGCCCCTCGCATCCCCACCTCTTCCTGCACGGTGAAAACGCCGCACACATCGTACGGCACGGTCGTCTTTTGCAATTCACGCAGCGCCTCGATGAGTATGAACACAAATCGT
>CAZPHZ010000195.1:0-6618 GCA_964586035.1 uncultured Saprospiraceae bacterium | reverse complement strand
GGTGGTGGAACCCCGACTCTCCATTTGTCGGGTTCCGGCTCGTCAGCCCAATAAGAAAACTGACAGAAGAGGAAGTGCGGGCATTTTTTGAAAGAGCTATTGTGGATTGATTCACTGCTAAAAGTGCAATTACAGAATGGGAGTTAGGCCTCTGTAAAAACACAAATCAATGAAACAGTGAATCGGTGAAACAATGAAACCATTTAATTTTACAGCTATGAAGATTAACATCATTTCGACCTTTTCTTTTTGCCTGATTGCATTTACATTTTCTTGTGGAAGCGACCCTGGCCAGCAACCGGAAAAAATGGCAGATACCGGTGTGCCGGCAAGCAACACCCCAGCCATTGACCAGCTAACACAACAAATTGCATCAGCTCCAAACGACGCCAGCCTCTACGCCAGGCGAGGAGCTTTGCTTTACGAAAACGAAAATATCGATGAGGGCATCTCCGACTTAAATAAGGCCATAGAATTAGACTCCACCCAGGCTGAATACTATCACACGCTGGCCGATATGTACTTGGATTATTACAAATCCGGTAAGGCACTTTCCGTCATGCAAAGAGCGGGAACTGCCTTTCCCCAGCGCATTCCCACTTTATTAAAGCTGGCAGAATTTCAATGGATTTTGAAAAAACATACAGATGCCTTGTTTACCCTGGAGCGCATCCGCACAATTGACCCGTTGAACGCGGAGATGTTTTTCATGTTCGGAAATGTATTCAAAGACATGGGAAAAGGAGACCAGGCCATTAACGCTTACCAGTCGTCCGTAGAAAATGACCCCGACCTGATGGATGCCTGGATAAATCTGGCTCAGTTGCTCGCTGACAAGGGCTCGCCTGCCGCAGGTAAGTATTTCGACAATGCCTTGCGCGTTGATTCAAACAATATCGATGCCCTGCACGCAAAAGCATATTATTTATCGAACACCAAAAACGAATTGCCGGAGGCGATAACACTTTATAAAAAAATAAACACCCTCGATCCCCAATATGTGGATGGCTATTACAACACCGGCCTGCTGTACCTAGACATGGACTCGCTGGAACTGGCATATAAGAGTTTTGACTTAGCAATTAATATTGCTCCCACTTTTGCGGCAGCATACTACCATCGGGGATTGGCAGCTGAAATGCTTGGCAACCGTGCGCAAGCAAAATCCGATTACGAAAATACGCTTAGTCTCGACCCGGATTTCAAGAGTGCCAAGACAGGATTGGTGCGGGTGAAGTAGTTTTACTGCCAGCCTATGGGCCGCTTCATTACCACAAAGTACCAAGATAATCCCTTTGCTGTCAGAAAGTTATTGCCTGCAAATTGGGATTTATTTTTGTCCGAATACTTATTTATATTGATTTTGTGCTGAGAGGATAAGGACGGCAATTGTAGAAAAGAGTAAATACCATTTGTGCCGGGCCAATAAATAAGACAGTGAATTTGGCTGAATTCAAAGCGAGGCATTCCTTTTTATGAAACCTGCGGAAGTTTATGTTCTGAGAGTGAAATGGCTTTAGGAAGTTTGGCCGTTTTTGGAAGTTTGAATGATGTCTTTGACAGACTGTACGAGAGAAGGGGAGACGGTTTTGCGGTCGATGTGATTGCGAATAAAATCCCGGAAAGATTGTTCCTGACTGAGGAGTTCCCGATAAGAGGGGTTGGTGTTTATTTCAGCGAGCGTTTCTTGTTTTGCATCTGGTTCCAACTGGTTGTCAAGCAATAGATTGATTCGTTTGATAAAATCCTGGCTGTTTTGTACACTGTTCATTTCTGCAATCGTTTGCAACCACCTCATCCGGATTTGCTGGCATCCACCACCCTGCCCCACTCACTGTGAAGCAGCTGCAACACGAAACCCGTTTGCCACCCGGGTTGGACAATGCAGCTTTCACATATTTTGTGGTTGAGAAAATCATAAATTCTATCAGGTCAGTAATGCCGCCGTTAAGGCTGGTCAGGTTAAACAATATGGTTTCGGGTTTTTGCCCCTTTTGGGGCGGGATTTTGGTTTCGGGCCTCAGACATCTAAAACCCTAAACCACTAAGCCCTCTTTACCCGCGCATATCTTCGTAGCCGAGGTTTTCGGCGTAAAGTTTAAGTTTGGTTTTCAATTCATTCCGGGCACGGAAAAGCCTGGACCGCACCGTGCCGATGGGAATATCGAGAATTTTTGCAATCTCCTCGTATTTAAAATCCTCCACATCGCAGAGCAGGATAATGGTGCGGAAGTCCACCGAAAGTTGGTTGATGGCCATGGTTACCTCATCGCCGATGAGGTATTGGTACATCTCCTGCCGCATGTCGAGGCTGCCCGTCAGGGCTGTGTCCTCTTTATCCTGGTGTGTGATGTAATCCTGCAATTCCACGCGGTTGGGGGTTTTTACGCGCTTGCGATATTCGTTGATAAAGGCATTTTTGGCGATGGTGAAAAGCCATGCCTTGGCATTGGTGCCTTCTTCGTATTTATTGATAAACCTCCACGCCTTCAGCAGCGCCTCCTGAAACAGGTCGTTGGCGTCTTCTTCGTTGCCCGTGAGATGGTAGGCGAAATTGTACAGCGCATCCGCATGAGGCATCAACTCCTCATCGAAGATTCGCTCGTACCGCGTGGATTCCTTTGTCATCAGTAGCATGATTCACTTGTTTTCAGTTGATTGCGGGGAAGATTCCCCGCCGTGCTGATGAAGCACAGGGGGGACAACAGGAATCTGAGATAAAAAAGTTTCCCAAGTTCACTTTTTTTTCCAAAATCAATAAAAACAGCCTCGAGGCTCAGTATTTCACGCAAACATTTTTGGGTTCGGTAAAAAAGCGCAACGCTTCCATGCCTCCTTCCCTGCCGACGCCCGAATTTTTCACCCCCCCGAACGGCGTGCGCAAATCGCGCAGCAGCCAGCAGTTTATCCACACAATTCCAGCGTGAATGCGCTCGGCGAGACGGCTTGCCCGCTGGATGTCTTTCGTCCAGATGGTGGACGAAAGGCCATAAACCACGCCATTGGCGAGGGCGAGGGCCTCCTCCTCCGTGTCAAAAGGCTGGAGTGTGACCACGGGGCCGAAAATTTCTTCCTGGTTGGTGCGGCAAGTATTCGGCAGTCCCTCGATGACCGCCGGGCTGAGGTAATACCCGCCGGACAGGTCCCCGCCCGGCCCGGACGGCTCACCGCCGCAAAGGATGGTGCCGCCCTCTTCTTTGGCAAGTGCTAAGTAGCCCATCACTTTCTCCCGGTGCTGTTTGGAGACCAGAGCGCCCTGGTCGGTTTTTTCATCAAATGGGTTGCCAACTTTCAGCGCCTTTGCCCGGCGCACCAACTCATCCCGGAATTTTTCATAAAGAGGTCTTTCGATGTAAATCCTTGACCCGCAGAGGCAAATCTGGCCGTTGTTGGCAAATGAAGAGCGCACGGTGGTGCGCACTGCTTTTTCAAAATCGCAATCGGCGAATACGAGGTTGGGGTTTTTACCGCCCAATTCGAGCGACAGCTTTTTAAACATCGGTGCTGCTGTGGCGGCAAGATGACGACCGGTAGCTGTGCCGCCTGTGAAAGAAATGGCTTTGACTTTCGGGTGCTCCACGATGGCCTGCCCGGCTTTTGGGCCGAGGCCGTGAATGATGTTCAGCACACCCGGCGGCAGCCCCGCTTTCATGCAGATTTTGGATAAAAGGAACGCTGTCATGGGGGTGAGTTCCGAAGGCTTGGCCACCACGCAATTGCCGGCTGCCAGCGCCGGTGCAATTTTCCAAGTGAAGAGGTACAGCGGCAGATTCCACGGTGAGATGCAGCCCACCACACCGATGGGCTGGCGCAAAGTGTAATTCACGGCCACTCCTTCCATCTGGTGCGACTCGGAGCCAAAATGCAGGATGGCCGTGGCAAAAAACCGGATGTTCGCTTCCGCCCTCGGAATGTCCACCAAGCGAGAGGTACTGATGGACTTGCCGGAATCCATGCTCTCCGCCTGCGCTAATTCTTCGTGCCGTTCGGCAATGAGGTCAGCGATGCGGTTCATCACGCGGTAGCGCTCCTGTACGCCGCAGCCCGACCAGGCCGGAAACGCCTTTTCCGCTGCTTTCACGGCCAGTTTCACGTCCTCATCACCGGAGTCGGGAATATGGGAATAGACTTGCCCGTTGGACGGGTTGTAATTATCGAGCCACTCACCAGAGAGAGCGGGGGTGAGGGCGCCGTTGATGTAGTTTTGTATGTGTTTGTAAGACTTCATGGAAAAGAGGTGGTGCCAAAGATTAGTCGTGGCTGCAAGTTATCATTTTCAATGCGTAAAAAACAACACCGGTCCTTGAGACGTCTCAAAGACCGGTGTTTGAAGAAACCAAGTTTGTGTTTTGCAAATAATGGCATCAATACGCCCTGGCGAACAGCACCCTCCGTTTCGACGGTTTGCCGCTCAACACACAAACGCCATCTTCTTCTTCGGCGTCGAGGGGAATGCAGCGAATCGTAGCCTTGGTCAGTTCCTTTATTTTCAACTCCGTCTCGGAAGTGCCGTCCCAATGGGCGGAAACGAAGCCGCCTTTGCCATCGAGGACAGACTGGAAGTCGTCGAAATTATCAACCACGGTGGTATGCCCGGTGCGGAACTTTGCCGCCCTGTCAAACAGGTTTTGCTGGATTTCATCGAGTAAATTCGCCACATAACCGGCGATACCCTCGAACGGCTGAGACGATTTTTCTTTTGTGTCGCGGCGGGCCACTTCCACTTCTCCTTTGGCGAGGTCGCGGGCGCCGATGCCGAGCCGCACGGGAACTCCGTGCATTTCGTGCTCCGCAAATTTGAAGCCTGGGCGCTTCTGCATGTCGGTGTCGTATTTCACGGAAATGCCCCTGGCCTTGAGTTCTTTCATCACCTTTTCGGCAGCATCATTGATTTCGGCAGCAGGTTTGGGAATGGGCACGATGACCACCTGTGTGGGTGCCAGTTTCGGCGGCAACACGAGGCCGTCGTCGTCGGAATGGGTCATGATGAGGCCTCCGACCAGCCGGGTGGACACCCCCCATGAGGTGGCCCAAACGAGTTCCTGCTCGTTGCTCTCATTTAGGAATTTCACGTCGAAAGCTCTGGCAAAATTTTGCCCCAAAAAATGAGAAGTACCTGCCTGCAACGCCTTGCCATCCTGCATCAATGCTTCGATGCAATATGTTTCGTCGGCACCGGCGAAGCGCTCGTTGGCGGTTTTCACCCCTTTGATGACGGGCATAGCCATCCACTCTTCGGCGAATTTGGCATACACGTCGAGAATGGTGCGGGTTTCTTTTTCGGCTTCATCTTTGGTGGCATGAGCGGTGTGGCCTTCCTGCCAGAGGAATTCTGCGGTGCGCAAAAACAAGCGGGTGCGCATTTCCCAACGAACGACGTTTGCCCATTGATTGATCAGGAGCGGCAGGTCGCGGTATGAGTTTATCCATGTGCGGTAGGTGTCCCAGATGATGGTTTCGGAAGTGGGTCGCACGATGAGTTCTTCTTCGAGTTTAGCGTCGGGATCTACGACAATGCCGCTGCCGTTGGGGTCGTTCATGAGGCGGTGATGCGTAACCACGGCACATTCTTTGGCGAAACCCTCCACGTGCTCGGCTTCCTTGCTTAAAAAACTTTTTGGAATGAACAGGGGAAAGTAGGCGTTGACATGCCCCGTTTCTTTAAACATCTTATCGAGCTGATCGCGCATATTTTCCCAAACAGCGTACCCGTGTGGCTTGATAACCATACAGCCGCGCACAGCAGAATAGTCGGCTAAGTTGGCTCTTTTTACAATGTCAACATACCATTGGGAGTAGTCTTGTGCTCTATTTGTTATTTTTTTAGCCATGTTCGTTTTTGAGAGATTTTAACAAAAAAGCCGCACCAAACATTGGTTTTTCGCCTCGAAAAGCGTTTATTAAGAAAATATTAAGCGACTTTCAACTAAACCATACGTTCTTAGTTTGTGTCCAATTAGAAACTTTAACAGGGGTGAAAAATCACTTTAGTTCCCCTTTAACTAAAAAAGTGGCGCAAAGCTAATAAATTCGTGATTGCAAACTGGAAAGAGAGAGTTGAAGTAATTACACAAAAAATATTTTACGATGAAAAAGAATATGATGACCGTCTTAGTAGCAGCCTTCTTCACCTTCGTTTGGTCAGAGGTAGCTTTTGCTCAATACGATGATATCTACTACGACCCGGACACGGATAGTGGCTACTACTACAATTCCCCATCGGGTAATAATTACAGCGATAACTATTACGATGAAGACCAATACAATGACGAGGATGAGTATGGAGATTATGATGACTACAATTACCACTACAGCTCCCGCATCCGCCGGTTCCACCGCCCCTATTACGGGTTCAGTTATTTCGACCCCGTTTATGTTGATATGTCTTATTACGACCCATTCTGGACGCCGGGTGTCACCATGCTGATTTACGACAACTACTACTCCTGGAATTCCTGGAGGCGTTACAACCGCTGGAACTGGGGCCTCGGCTGGAACTCTTGGTACGGCCCATCATTCTCAATTTCCTACAATTATTATTCAAACCCATGGTATGGAGGATATGGAGGATATGGAGGGTACGGAGGATACGGTTGGTATGGTGGGTACGGTTATGGA
>CAZPHZ010000194.1:0-6636 GCA_964586035.1 uncultured Saprospiraceae bacterium | reverse complement strand
CCCCGAAACATGTGACGCACCCGGCGTTAGACGCTTGTCAACAATAGACTGACAGAATTGGACCCCGCCCCAAAGGGGTGAAGAATCAGCAACCCGAAAACGGCCCCATTGAGGCAAGGAACCACAAACCACCAAATCCTTCCCACATGTATCAATACAATTTTGGCGGAAAAGATGGCACTACCTTCCAACTCACTGAAGCCAAAGAACTCGTGGTAGTGCGCACCAAAGAGCAGGTGGTCATTGGCGACATATCCATGTCCACAAGAGCCCGGGAGCTGGTGCCCAACCTTATTCCCGTGGCGGCCTTTCCGGAGGCCAATGTCATGGTGTACAAATGCCTTGGCACGGATAAGCGGTCCCCGGCGGCACTTCGTAACATTGTGCGGCGCACCCTTTCACAGGAAGAAAACATCCGCTTTGCCGGCCGGGTGCTCAAAGACCCCATCACTGGTGGCATCGTGGTTTACACCGAAAATTTATACCTGCAATTCCGGGAGGACGTGCCGGAAGAGCGATGCAAAGCCATCATGCAGGAGCAGAACCTTAAAGTGAAAGAATGCCTGACCTTTGCCCCCAACGCTTATTTCGTGGAAGCCCTTGAAAGTCCTGGCCTTAAAGTGTTCGAGTTGGCGAACAGACTTTTGGCGCAGCCTGAAGTAGCGTGCTGCCACCCTGAACTGGTGCGCGAGCGCAAATACAAATTCGTACATCCCATGCAGTGGCATATCAAGGGCACAGTTATCAACGGAATAAGTGTGGACCAGCACGCGCATGTTGAGGAAGCCTGGAACCTGACCAAAGGAGGGGGAATCACCATCGCCGTGCTCGATGACGGAGTGGACATTGACCACCCCTGCTTTCAGGGAGCGGGTAAAGTGGTGGCTCCCCGCGATACCATCCTCAACACGGACGACTCCCGCCCCAAACATCCCGCCGACCGGCACGGTACGGCTTGTGCCGGAGTGGCTTGCGCCAATGGAATTAGCAATACCTGGGGCGTGGCCCCGGAGGCCAGTCTGATGCCCATTCGCCTCGGAAGCATCGGCTCTATATCGGAGGCCAAAGCATTCCAATGGGCCGCGGATCACGGGGCAGACGTCATCTCCTGCAGTTGGGGGCCGGAGGATGGTGCCTGGTGGAATCCCAACGACCCGATGCACTTTTCGCAATCGAGGCTACCCGACAGCGCCCGTGCAGCCATTGAATATGCCATCAAAAACGGGCGAGACGGCAAAGGGTGCGTCATCACCTGGGCCGCCGGTAATGGGAATGAGGACGTGAAATTCGACGAGTATGCCAGCTATCCGAAGGTCATTGCTGTGGCGGCCTGCAACGACTCTGGCTCCCGCTCCGTCTATTCCGATTTCGGTAAAGCCGTGTGGTGTTGTTTTCCCAGCAACGACTTCCACGTACCGGCAATGAACCATCCCAATCCCATCCCTCCGGGCATTTGGACGACCGACCTTCAGGGAAAGCGCGGCTACAATTTCGGAGGGTTGAACGCCGAAACCACCATCGGCGATATAGAAGGAAATTTCACGGCGACATTCGGCGGCACGTCGAGCGCCTGTCCTGGCGCAGCGGGAGTGGCAGCTCTCATGCTCGCCGTGAACCCCGACCTCACCTGGCGGCAAGTGCGGGAGGTTATCAGGAATTCCTGCGACCAGATAGACGAAGCCGCCGGGAGCTACGATGCCGGAGGCCACAGCATTTTTTACGGCCACGGCCGGATAAATGCCCGGAAGGCTGTCGAAAATGCCAAAGCAGCTGGCGAGGTGTTACCGCACGAGCTTTCGTTTTCGATAAAGGGTTCCGCATTTTTTAATAAGAGTGAAAACGTGCCACTAAAGGCCGGCAAACCTGCCGGTGCTTTCGCCAAGCCCCAGCGGTTGTTGGGTTTACAGCTCAACGTGGAACCCTTCCACCCGGAACTGCATCTGACCTACAAAACCATGGTCAGAGGATTGGGGGCGTCGGAAACTGCCAGGGACGGCGCCTTTTCCGGCACGGAAGATAAACGCCGCTCACTCGTGGGCATCAGCATCGACCTGAAAGGCCCAATGTCAGCCATGTTCGACGTGGAGTATTCCGTAAAATTGAAAGGCGTTGGCAAATGGGCCACCTTCCAAAACGGCGGCTGGGCAGGCAGCGCCAAAAAGAACAAAGGCAGAACCATCGAAGGGCTGAAGGTTGAAGTGATGAGGAAGTGAGATGTTTGTAATAGGGGCTCTTTCTAAAAAATATTTATTTTTATAATTTAATGCTTTCAAAAAAGCAAAATGCTATTACCTTTGTCCGGGTCGCATAGTTTCAGGAAAGACAACTCTTTTTTTATTATCCTATCGAAATGGTCGTTATTAGCTGCGCTTAAGAAAGCACAGGAGGTCAGGAAAACGAGACTGCGTTAATTCCGGGACAAAAATCACGATATGAAGAAGCGTCTTTACTATGCCCTTGCTGCCGTATTCCTCTTTTTTGGCTTAGGCTTGGCCCTCGACTTTGGTTCCACCAAAGAAGACCACCTCAACACCTATGCGCGCAATATTGAGAAAAGCCTCCACAAAAAAGAATTGGAGGTGGATGCCATTCTCGCTGACACGGGGTTTCTTTTTCGCAACCTGCGTGGCATTGGGTCGCTGTCCATTCACGAACAGGAAGATGACCTTTTGAGGCTGGAAAAACTCACCGGCAAGTCCTTCAACCTGAGTATTTACCACCGCGACTCCCTGGTCTTTTGGCTCAACAACCGGGCGTTTCTGCCACCAGCTGAATTGTCAAAACTGAGCGGTGAAAATGACGGAGCCCGATTCAAGCGTCTTCCCAACGGGCATTTTGAACTGATAAAAAGAGACCTGCCAAACGGCGATGTGGCCGTGGCACTATTACCCATAAAAATTGACTACCCCGGTCAAAGCAGTTACCTCGTCAGCAGCTTCGAGGCTGGCGGCTATACAATACCTTCCGATGTGGTCATCAGCGGGCAGCCCACCGGATTTCCAGTGAAAAACCTGGAAGGAAAGACCCTCACATGGATAGATGCCACCGGCCCGGCAAATGACAGGCGGCATCTTCAAATTGTTTTTCTTATTTATTTCCTGGGCTTCATTGCCCTCGGTATTTTGATCAACGATTTGGCCCTGAGGCTGGTGCAAAGGTACAAGCCCTGGGTGGGGGCAGCGTTCATGCTGGGCACCGTCATTGCCGTTAGATGGCTTACCATCAAGATGGGACTCACTGCCCATTTTTCCACCTTCCAAACCTTTTCCACGGTGTGGGATAACCCCATGTTCGAGGGGGTGGAGTCTCTCGGGGAGTTGTTGATAAACATTATTTTGCTGGTGTGGATGATGGTTTTTTTCAACCGGGAGTTTCAGGTAAAAGAATTTGTGCACCCTTCCAAAGTGATACGATTTGCCCTGTCCACGCTGCACTTTTTTGCCATCAACCTGGGGCTGGTAATGGTGTGCAACATTTTCAAAAACATCATCCTCGAATCGAAAATAGTCTTCGATTTTGAAAATGTGTTCAATTTGGATGCGCAGTCTATTTTGGCGATGGTAGGGGTCGTATTGTTGTTGCTCTCGCTCTTCCTTTTCAGTCACAGGATGATGCTGGCCATTCACAAAGTCACATTGCCAAAATCACTACGTCTGTTTGCAATGTTGCTTTCATTGGGAGCAGTATTGCCGGTGGTTTTTGAAACAGAAATGCAACTCGAGTGGTATTTTTTCCTGCCCGCGGCTACGGTTTACCTTTTGGTCCTCGAATTGTTCGTGGAAGTGCAGGCAATGTCCTTGGGGTGGTTGGTGGCCTGGCTGATGCTATTTTCCGCCCTTTCAACGGGTTTGTTGTACAAGTACAACAACGACAAGGATTACAACCGGAGGTTAGACTTTGCGAAGGAGCTCGCCAGTTTTAAAGATTCGATAGGCGTTATCCATTTCCAGAAGCTGGAGTCTATGCTTCTCGATTCCACTACATTGCGATCGTGGGATGACCTGGTAAGAACTGCCGGTGGGCAACAAATTCCCATAGAAATGGTGAGGGACCTGATAGCCGTACGACTTACCAGCGATAAATATTTATTGCACAATTATGAGTTCAGTGTGAATGGTTATTACTTGCGTACCGCCGGCAAGGCCTTCACCGAGCAGGAGGGAACCTTTGGCATGATGGAAGAGCATTTTCACAAAGCCAAAGAAGTTTCGGGTTTCAATCTGCGATTCCAGCCGCCAGAATCCAGAGACCCCAGCTATCTGATGAGGTTCGAGATACCCTCCTCCCGGCCACTCATCGTATTCCTGAAATTCAAGCGGGCTTTCTCTTTCCCTTCCAAGGTGTCAGAATTGCTGATGGATGGGACGTATAAAAAGCAAAAACTTGAAAAACTCAAGACCTACGATTACGGTATTTACCAGGATAGAAATCTTATCGAAGAGCGTAATAAGAGTTATGGAAAAAAGCTGACCGACTTTGTGCCTCCACCCGGCAGAGACAGCCTCATCCGGCAAATAAGCACCCGCTCCGAGTTGATGTACCACACAAATGAAAACGACATCGTGGTCATCATTGGCCGCGATTCCGGGGGGTACTACAAGCCATTGTCCTTATTTTCTTATGTGTTTACCCTGTTGGCTATTGCGGTTATTTTATTCAGTGGAATCAACTACTTCACCAATGCGCTGCCCGGTCCTTTGAACTTCTTTCGCAGCATGAAACCCTCCCTGCGCAACCAGTTTCAGTTTTGGGTGATCAGCATGATAATGTTTACATTTTTAGGCATTGGATACATTACTGTCAAGTATTTTCAGGTTTCTTCGGTGGCGCATGACAGGGACCGTCTCGACCGGAGAGTAACATCAGCCTTGGCCGATGTCAATTATGAAGTAAAAGGCTGGCACCGCGAGCGCAAAAAAGAAAGTGCATTGAAAGGAAAAATCGCACGGCGTCTCGAACGGAAAATCGGCAACATCGATATGGAAGAATTTGGCCTGACGGACAAAGACACTTCTATCGCGATGCTCAATGCCGCCACTTTGTCACCACTCATCCCCCTCATCTCTGAAGTACACCGGCTGGATGTCAATATCTACGACCTCCAAGGCACGCTCCTCACCTCTTCGGAAGAGGATATTTTCAGCCGGGGACTTGTAACTCCCAAGATGGGCGCGTATGCGTTTCAGGCGCTCAGCAAGCTGGGTTACGAACGCAGCGACCAGGAAGAGAGCATCGGCGGGCTGCATTACGTCGCAGCCTATGTGCCGTTGAAAAACCTGAAAGGAGAGGCCTTTGCCTATATGGGCATCCCCTATTACGCCCGGCAAGGGGACCTGCGAGCCGAGGTTACAGCCTTCATGAGCACGTTGCTGAACGTCTATGTTTTTCTGCTGCTAATAGCTGGAGGACTGGCTATCGTGGTTGCCAATTCCATCACAAAAGCCCTTTCTGAATTAAGTACCAGCATTCAACGGCTGAGGCTCGGATACAACGAACCCATCGTCTGGACCCGAAAAGATGAAATCGGCAGCCTCGTGGCAGCCTATAACCAGGCCGTAAAAAAAATAGAAGAGAGCTCCCGGCTGCTCGCCCAGTCGGAAAGGGAAGGTGCCTGGCGGGAAATGGCCAAACAGGTGGCTCACGAAATCAAAAATCCGCTCACCCCTATGAAGCTGAGTATTCAATACCTTCAACACGCCTATAAGGCCAATGCCGAAGATGTCGAACCGCTGCTCAAAAGAGTCTCCAAAACCCTTATTGAGCAAATTGAGTCGCTTTCTCAAATCGCCAACGAGTTTTCCAACTTCGCCAAAATGCCCAAGGCGGAGAACTCTCAGTTTTCTCTAAACGACCTCTCGATGTCGGTCTATAACCTGTTCGCTGCCGAGCGTCCCGATATGGACATCAGCTTCTGGATGTCCGGCAAAGAGTTTATCATTTATGCCGACCGGAGCCACCTCACACGGGTGCTTAACAACTTATTTAAAAACGCCATTCAGGCCATCCCCGACGACCGCCAGGGTGTTATCGAGCTTTCGCTCAGCCATGAAAAAGAGAAAGTGCTGTTGCGGGTATGTGATAACGGCAGCGGCATCCCGGTCGAAATTCAGGGAAAGGTATTTACCCCGAATTTCTCCACCAAAACATCGGGCACCGGCCTTGGATTGGCCATCTGCAAAAGCATCATCGAATCCTTTGGCGGCGACGTTTGGTTTGAAACGGAACCCGATAAAGGAACAACTTTTTTCGTGGAATTGCCATTGGTTGAAGTGAGGGAGATTGAAAATTAAGAATGCAGAATGCAGAATGCAGAATGCAGAATTGGGTTACACCTCCAAGTGTTGGTGCATTTTCAGGAGTACCTGTTAGAAACGGCCGCATTAGATTCTTCTTTCACTAATGCTTTAAAAATAACCTCCCGGTTTCGTTATGGGAAATTATACTTCAACTGTTCTTTACCGAAGGTTTAACCTCCCGTATCGTCATTCCCGCAGGTCCGAAGGAAGATGACAAAGCACGAGTGGTAAATAGTAGCGATACAACTTCTTATTCCGGTTGATCCCATTTGGTTAAATGCCGCTAATTCTCAATTCTCAATTCTCAATTCTCAATTCTCAATTCTCAATTCTCAATTCT
>CAZPHZ010000193.1:0-6642 GCA_964586035.1 uncultured Saprospiraceae bacterium | reverse complement strand
CATAATGTTTTTTAATGAAATAAATGATAAAAGTCCATTGTCTAACGTCTTATGTCAAATGTCAAAAGTCTAATGTCTAATGTCTAAAGTCTAAAGTCTAAAGTCCAAAGTCCAAAGTCCAAAGTCCAAAGTCCAAAGTCTAATGTCTAATGTCTAATGTCCAAATCATAAATGATGAATGAGAAATTTCTGAGAAGCACTCATTCAATGATTATCGCAAATTAATGATGTGTTTCCTCTGTCGCAGCTCCAATGTAGGAAGCTGTGAGTATGGTAAACACAAATGCCTGTATGAATGCCACCAACAATTCGATAGACATCATGAACATGGTCAAAATGGAGGAGCCTACGGCAGTGCCGTAGCTTGCAGCGGGAATTTCTCCAGATTTACCGAAAAGGAATATCAAGCCCACAAAGATGATGATGACCATGTGTCCTGCCGTGATGTTCGCAAAAAGACGGAGCGTGAGTGTCAGGGGTTTGATAAACAAACCGAGAATCTCTACAGGCGTAAGGATGGTTTTCACCCACGCCGGCACGCCGGGCATCCAAAGGATGTGTTCCCAGTAGTTCTTATTGCTACTGAGGTTGACTACAAAAAAAGTGACGACTGCCATTGCAAACGTCACGGCGATATTTCCCGTCACGTTGCTACCGCCAAAAAATGGAATCTGGCTGAATAGATTGAGCCCAAGGATGAAGAAAAACTGCGTCATCAGGAACGGCAGGTATTTTTCCCATTTGGCACCGATAAAAGGCTTGGCAACTTCATCCTGGATGAACAGGAAAACAGGCTCGATGAAAGACTGGATTCCTTTGGGAGCCATGCCATCCCGCTTTTTATAGGCCTTTGCTATCGAGATAAACATCCATGCCAAGAGAGCAAAGATGAGAATCATAGAGGTCACGTTTTTAGTAAGGGAGAAATCGTAAAATGAGGTTAGACCTCCTCCGAACAATCCGCCATCGGCAGTGCTCTTTGCATCGGTTATAAAGAGTTGGTCGTTGTAACAAACAAAAGCCATCTCTTTTAACTTACCATCTTCTTGTTTTACTTTTTGAAAAACCGGGTGATGCCCAATCTCTACTTCGCCCATCGGAAAATTCGGATCAGTGATGCGCCTTACCGAGCCTTCAACCAACACATACCTGTCGGTGGCTGTGTGTCCATTGCCGTGGTCACCAATGTGAAACTTACCGGAAGAAAAAACCGACCACCCCTGTTCTGTATTGTACAAAATGCAGGGCAGGGGAATGCTCCATGGGCCAATGCTGTAAATGTTCTGATCAGAGATATGGTGAAATGCTGTGGCACCGGGGTTGAAAGCCTCTTTTTCGTGTTCGCCGCACCCGGCTTCCTGGTGCTCTTCGGTTGCAGTATTTTTGTGATCAAGCCGTTCTTCGCCATGGTCTTGGGAGAAAGCAAAAGAAGAAAAGAAGAAGGCACAAATCAGCGTCAGAATGTATTGGCGCATGGTATGATTTTCTTTTGTCAAATTCTGTTGGAAATCGAATAAATCCGGGCATTCAAAAACCCCTTTTCAAAAAGTCGTGCAAAGGTAGCTATTCCGTTATTCTTTCAAAATTCGCAATTTATTTTTTTTATGGATGGGTGAAAATGTTTTTAAGAATTGAAAATCAAAGGGTTAGGTGATTGCGCAAATGGCTGGTGGCAAATTTTTATAAATATGGCTGTTGTAAAATGATGTTCTTAGGATGAGGTGCGCTGCAGTCAAAAATTTGGGAAAGTCGAATGGTGTGACTAGCTGAAGTTTGCTTTTTCACCAATGTCCCGGTGTGGTCTTGAGTTCTTCATTTTTTTTCAGAAACGCCAAAAACTCTTCTCTCGGAATGTTTCGGGCACCAAAGCTCGCTAAATGTTTCGTTTGCTGCTGACAATCTATGAGCTGAAATCCATCGTCTTCCATCTGCCTGACAGCTGTTATGAAACCGAATTTTGAGGCGTTGGTTACCCTGGTAAACATTGATTCGCCGAAAAAACACGCTCCGAGAGCTATGCCATAGAGCCCGCCGGCGAGGATGCCATTTTTCCAAACCTCCACTGAGTGGGCGTACCCAAGGTCGTGCAGCCTGCAATAGGCTTCCACCATACTTTCGGTAATCCAGGTGCCGCCCTTCCAACCCATGCGCTCTTCCTGGCAGCCACGAATCACCGCTTCGAAATGCAGGTCGTAAGTAACTTCGAATTTTTTTTGGTTGAAATAGGGCCTCATGCTTCGCGATACTCTCAGCTCGCCGGGGAAGAGTACGAATCTCGGGTTGGGAGACCACCACAAAATTGGGTCGTCTGGATTGAACCACGGGAAAATGCCTTGCCGGTATGCAACCAAAAGGCGCTCCGGGGAAAGGTCTCCTCCAATGGCAAGAATGCCTTCCTCGCTTGCCGATTCCGGGGGAGGAAATTCCAAAGTATCAGGGGTGAGCCAAAAAACGGGCATGGTCAGTTTTCGGTAGTTGGTTGATAAGGTTTGCGGCTAAAAATAAAAACGAGCAAAGAATTTAATATATCCTTGCTCGTTTTTTTTGGAAAATTGTTGCAGTTGCGTCATCTCAATTTTCTTCAATCACTGCCGAAAGGCCTCTCTCCACCAATGCATCTTTTTGAGGTCGCAGCTCCTTAAATGACGCTGTTTTTACGGTTGCTTTACCTTTTGTGTGAATAATCAGAGAAAGCTGCTCAGCCTGCTCACTGGTGTGACGAAGTACTGAGACTAAACTTTTGATTACCCAATCAAAAGTGTTCACATCGTCGTTGTATACGATTAGTTGAGCCTGTTCTCCAGTCCCAGTATCGTCGGTAATTTCTTCTTCGACGATGACTTGTTCTTCGGATTCCTCAGGAAAGGGGTTGAAAGGCATAGCGTAAAATTATTGCTGACAATTTATTAAACCTTGAACTGCAATATTCGCCGGAGGCTCTCAATTCAATTGTTGCAAGGTGGCTTTAACAGCCTCAAAGTTCGGTAAATCCGCGGCCTTTTCCAAAACTTCGGCATAGTGAATTATTCCGTTTTTCCCGATCACAAAAGCACTGCGCTTGGAAACACCCTTCATACCCAGTGCGAATTCTTCGTACAACGCCTCATAGGCCCTCGAGACTTCTTTGTTAAAATCGGATAACAAAGGGAAGGTGAGGTGTTGGTCTTCCTTAAATTTGGCAAGCGTAAAAACAGAATCTACCGAAATGGCGAGAATTTGCGCATTCAGGTTCTGATAATATGCGATGTCATCTCGGGTGCTGCACAGCTCTTTTGTGCATACTCCCGTAAAAGCCTGCGGAAAAAATAGCAGGACCACATTTTGTCCATTGAAATCGTCCAGAGAAATTATTGACTTTTCGGTGTCGTAGAGTTTGAATCCGGGGGCTTTATCTCCAACTTTGAGTGCCATAGCAGGAAGTTTTGAATTAATGGATTATTGATATTGGAAAGGATTGGATTTTTGCAAATAAAAGAATTTCGCTACGATTTTGTTCTTTTGCCGGTGAATTTCGTCTGGGATCACAATAAACTGCAAAATGAGCTAAATGTTGCCGAAAATACCATAGGCAGTTTCGGCGGTAAGAATGAAATTTTGCAACCAAATTTTACACGCCACGCCGCCGCGTTATCATTTAGGGTCGTTGAAAAGTAACGGCTTTGCCGGGAATGATGTTTGGCGGCCTTTTGCGAAAATTGACTTGTGATACAGCCGGAGTTGACTTAGGCAAAGTGAACCAATTCTATCATCAGGCACCTGATTCAAATGGCCTTATTACTGGAGACGGTTCCGATGAATTTGCGACCGCACAACTTTCCCGTGGTCGATTTTGCCGAACGCACTTTTCACAATGGCCGCCAAAACAGCGCATGAACGCCACAAAAAAGGCTTACTTCGAACTCCACCTCGCCGTATTTTTATGGGGCTTCACAGCCATTCTCGGTGAGCTCATCCAACTTTCGGCAGTTGTGCTGGTATGGTGGCGGGTTTTGCTCACCAGCATAAGCCTGATGTTTATCATCCGCACTGGCAAATTGTTGCGGGAATTGCCTCGAAAAAACATCGTGCAATTCGCATTGGCGGGCGTACTCACCGGGCTTCACTGGCTTACATTTTACGGAGCCATCAAGTTGGCCAATGCCTCCATTGCACTCATATGCATGGCAACATGTGCGTTTTTCACGGCCCTCATCGAGCCTTTTTTTTTAAAACAAAAAATAAAATGGTGGGAAATTTTTCTTGGGTTTCTCATCATCCCCGGCATGGTGATGGTGGTAGAAAATGTGGACCTTTCCATGCATCTCGGCATATGGGTGGGGTTGGTTTCCTCTCTATTGGCAGCTCTCTTTAGTATTTTGAATAAAAAGTGGATAGATGACGCTGATCCACTGAGCATCACTTTTATTGAAATGAGCAGCGCATGGCTATTTCTTTGCCTGGCCCTGCCCATCTTTTTTCATATGGAACCCGGCGCTGCCCTTTTGCCTTCGGGGCGGGATTTTTTGTTACTCATTGTACTGTCGCTGCTTTGCACAACTTTTACCTGGGTCCTTGCCCTGCGCTCACTGAAGCATATGTCGGCATTTGCCGCTACCCTTACGGTGAATATGGAGCCGGTTTATGGCATTTTGCTCGCCATCCTGATTCTTAAGGAGCACCGGGAGCTGCCATCTGGTTTTTATTTGGGTGTAGCCCTGATTTTGGTTGTGGTGTTCTTCTACCCACTGGCAAACCGGTTGATGAAGAAAAGAACGGATCCAGTTTAAAAAGGCCTAAAGCTGTCCCATCTGATCAAGTTGGTTTCATAATCTGGATATTTGGCACTTTTCATAATCAGAGTTATCTATGCAAAACCCCCACCTCTCCCTCAATCTGCCCAAACTTTGCAACCTTCCGTACAGTTGGTGCAAATGTCAATCTGGTCGCGGCCAGCTAAAAGGGTGTTCCGAAAATGCTGGTATTCCTTGCCCCTCCAAATTTCGTCAAAGCTGCTTATCTTCAAATCACCAAGTTGGTGGGTGGCATCTTTGTCAAAACAACAGGGCACAACGAGTCCGTCCCAGGTGATGACGCAGGCATGCCAGAGCTTCCAGCAATGATTGAGCAGTTTGTTTTTTACCCGCCAAGTACTACCTCCGGCGATTTTTTCGTAGCGCGCATATTTCCCGATAGTCGGTATCAAAGGGTTGCCCTGCTCGTAGTTGTAAATCTGGGCTGTTTTCAATTTTACCTCGTCCACTCCGATTTCTTTGGCCAACCGGTAAATCTCTGGGATTTGGTGTTCGTTGGGCCGGACCACCAAAAACTGAAAAATGATGTGTGGCGTTTTCGATTTGAGTTTGTTCTTCCACCTGACGACGTTTCGAGCACCTTCGAGCACCGTCTCGAGGTTACCTTCTTTCCGATAGCTTTCGTACACCTCCTGGCTGGTGCCGTCTACCGAAATGATGAGCCTGTCGAGGCCCGACTCGATTGTTCTACGAGCGTTTTCATCGGTCAGAAAATGGCCGTTGGTGGAGGTGATGGTGTAGATACCCTTTTGGCGGGCATGTTTCACCATCTCCAAAAACCTGGGGTTGATGTAAGGCTCACCCTGGAAATAGAAAATGAGGTAAATAAGGTGGCGGTGCAGTGCGTCGATGGTTTTTCTGAAAAAATCTTCCTTTAGGTTGCCAATGGGACGGGTAAAGGCCCTCAAACCACTGGGACATTCGGGGCATCGCAAGTTACATGCGGTGGTTGGTTCGATGGAAACTGTCATTGGCAGTCCCCATTGAATGGCACTGCCAGTCCAACGAGTAAGGTGGTACGACGAGAAAAGTCTTGCCGTATTCCACAACCGGCGAAGGGTGGTCTTGCGGATAAAATTCAGTATGTCGTGACGATAGATTTTTCCCATTGGCGATTTGCAGGCCGGTTTATTTGCCGGTATGAGCCTGGTTCCGGACTTTTGCTTCGCCAACAAAGAAACATCATTTCGCATCCAACTCAAACTGCCGCTATGATTCCGGAATCTACAATAGAAAGTGTTATTGCCAAATTTGAAAACGGAGAGACAGACTATAACCTCACGGCCCGTGAATTTGCTGGAAGGCAGCCCTCACTTCTCGCCTTCCTTATTTCGGGCCAGGAAGGCGCGCTTTCGGAGGAAGAGCGCGAATTTTTGTTATACCTTGCTACTGTGATTTGGAAATCGGTGGAATTGAGCAACCCAGATTTGGCTACTTTTGATAATGATATCATCGGCGCTGCAGAAGAGGCTAATTGGGCTCTTTTGGAAGGCTCGGCAAAACGCAATTTCCGCGAACAACTCGATGTGTTTTTTGAAAAATATTCTGAAGAAGACCTGCTCGCTTTTGTTGAAGATGCCCTCACTATCGACGATGAAGACCTCGGCGACGAAACATTCCATTTGACAAAAGACGGGGTCGTACCTATGTTCATTTGCCTCAAAACGATGATAGATGTACTGACGGGGGAGGAAGAATGAATGAGAGAATGAGGGGATAAGAGAATGATGGAAAGCTTGCTGGCCCCGTTCATCCCGACCTTCGGTACGGGACTTCCTTCGGTCGTTGTTCACTGTTCATTGTTCATCCCGACCTTCGGGACGGGACTGCCGTTCGTCGCTGTGTCAACGAC
>CAZPHZ010000192.1:0-6667 GCA_964586035.1 uncultured Saprospiraceae bacterium | reverse complement strand
ATCATTTATACCTGGACAGGCCCCAACATGTTTTCTTTCACTGACACGGTACCGAGTATCGATCCATTGTCTGTATTGCTGCCCTCCATTACGGTCAGCGATTCGGGCCAATATGTACTCACGCTTACTTCCACTGCGGGTTGCACTACGGAACCCGATACCGTACTCGTTGATGTCGTGCCTGGGGTTAACAATTTAACGCTGACTGGCGGTGGCGATTATTGCGAAGGGGCTCCTGCAGAATTGGTGGCTACGGCTGAAAGTTCGGCCGCGGTACTCATCTTTACGTGGACAAATGAAGTGGGAGATACTGTTCAAGTGGATACGCTGCCACCTCCAGGTCCATCGATACTTTCTTTCCCCAATGTTTTAGCTGGTGTTTATACCGTGACGGTTACCTCCCCCGACGGATGCGATGCTTCGGCTTCGGCGCTTGTGGGCATTACGCTATTACCAAATATTATCGACATCAATAACGACACAACAATTTGTGAGTTGGATGGCCTGCAACTCTGTGGCCAGAACGGAAACCCTGCGCTCACTGTTTTCGATTACACCTGGGTGACGCCTGTGTCCGTAATTACTGGTGTGGGACATGACACGGCAGTATTCTGCGACCTCATCGAGCCTGCGGTTGATTTTGGGTCTGGGCTCTATACCCTCATATTATCCAATGAGGGTTGCACGGATGTAGATAGTTTTTACCTCGACTTGAGTCCTAACCCTGTCATTTCTTCCATCACCGGAGGGGGCACCTATTGCGAAGGTGATTCCATTGTGCTCACAGTTTGGAACACCAACGCTGCTGTTGACACGGTAATCGTTACTTGTGAACTGCCAGATGGTACTATCGTGGTAGATACTGTGGGAGGTACAGATCCTGTAATCCTTATGCTTTCTCAGGGAGGAACGGTTTGTTGCTCAATGCAATCACTTTTCGGCTGTAAGTCGGACCAGGCTTGCACAGAGGTGGTCATCGAACCAAATACACAGCCTACGGTACCAGACTCCCTCGTTCTATGCCAGGGCGAAACATTGGAACTCGACGGAACCAATAACACGCCCGGCACAGGCAATGTGGAATACACCTGGACGGGCCCGAACGGATTTGTGTTTAACGGGACAGCACCATGGGGTGGCCCTTTCCCGGCTACCGATCCAAACCCAAGTACCGGCAATTATTGTTTGACTCTCGTTACCGTTACCGGGTGTATCTCGACGGAGGCTTGTACTTTCGTCACCGTCAATCCGGCGCCGGAAATTACCGATGGCATAAATGGCGGAGGAACTTATTGCGACAACGAAGTCGTCACTTTGACGGCCACGGTTTTCATCGCCGATGGCAGCGATATGAGTTATGAATGGACACTCGACGGCACTCCTGTGGAATCGGGTACCGCAGCAAGCGGAGAAACGCTTAGCCTCGTGGCTACCGCATCGGGCAACTATTGCCTCAACCTTACGTCAACGGCTGGTTGCACATCGGAGCCCAATTGCACGGAGGTCACCTTCAACGAGACACCTCAGATTCTTGAAGTAACCGGTGGAGGTACCTATTGCGAAGGCGAAACGGTAGTGCTCAGCGGCACAGGTACCCCCGGTCTCGGCACGGTGACCTGGATTTGGACAGGTCCTGAATTTTTTGAAGAAACAGGAACTGCTCCGAGTGAGGGTCCTTTCACTGTAACTATCCCGGGTATTACACCAATTATGTCTGGCGATTATATACTTACACTCATGCTCGGCGACTGTGTTTCCAATTCTGATACAGTGACGGTGCTGGTGAATCCAATGCCTTTGATTACAAGTTCAGAAGGGGGTGGGGCATTCTGCCAGGGCGAGCCAACAACGATACTATTTACCATTGACCCCAATGGCGCTAATAGCGTGGATTATAATATCACCGGGCCAAATACTGATCAATCCGGCACCGTAACGGAGGTGACTACCTTGACGATAGAAATTACGGTAGATCCATCTACCGCAGGTACCTACACCATGATGGTTGTGTCGGATGAGGGTTGCGAAGGAAATCCTGCATTCGTGATTGTCTCGGTTCGGGAAATAGATCCGGCTTCTCTTGAAGCCTCGGCAACCTTGCTTTGCCAAGGCGATGAACTGCAATTGATAACCAACGCCCAGGTGGGGCAGGATGTAACTTACGAATGGTACAAAGACGGCCAACTCATTGCCACCACAACGGAGCCAGTTCTCAATATTCCCGATCCTACTTCCGGAGAGTATACCGTGGCGGCATTTGTGGATGGATGCTCGAGTACTTCTGCACCTGTACAGGTGGATGTTTTAGCTTCACCTGTAGCCAATGATGACTTTTTCTCCGGCGACATTGGTCAAATAATTGCCGGCAATATCCTTTCCAACGACAATCCCGCTGTGAATGTGACCATCACACAGCTTACACAACCGGCGAACGGCACGTTGACGATGGATGCTACCGGCAATATCAGCTACACGCCAAATAACAACTTCGTGGGCACGGACCAGTTCGACTATCAGATTTGCCTCGACGACTGCCCGGACCTGTGTGATCAGGCTACCGTCTTCTTCGATGTGTCTACGAAAGAATGCGGCGTACCGAATGTACTGACCATCAATGGCGACGGCGTCAATGACATCCTTCAAATACTCTGTTTGGAAGGTGGCGACTTCCCCGATAACAGTCTGCGCATTTTCAACCGGTGGGGCGATGAGATATACGTTGCAGAACCCTATATCAACGACTGGAGTGGTACTTATGCCAAGGACAAGAAGGCCCTTCCTGCAGGCACCTATTTTTATTTGTTCCGTTTGGACAAGAATACAAGCGAACCCCAGGCAGGATATATCAAAGTTGTAAAATAAGGCGCAAAATGTGAAGCCGGGACCCGGTGGTAACGGCATTGCACCAGCGTTTGTTTTAAAATAAAAATCTACGTAATGAAGAAGTTTACATACACCCTAATCATCACCTTTATCACGCTATCAGCGTGGGGGCAGAGCGAACAGTTGTACACATTTTACATGTTCAACCAGCTGAATTTTAACCCCGCTTACGCAGGCTCTAAAGAGGTGCTCGATGCCGGAGCTATTTACCGCAACCAATGGTGGTCAGGGGTGGATGGCTCTCCAAAGAATCTAAACGTTTACGCCCATATGCCTTTTGCGGGCAGGCGCAACGGCTTCGGTATCAACCTGCTCACCGATAAAATCGGGTTGGACAAGATATTGTCCGTCGGGTTGAATTACGCCTACCGCATTAAAATGTCTGACAACAATACGCTGGCGTTGGGCCTTGGTGGCCGTTTTGAGGGAGCACGGGCAGACTGGAACAAAGTAAACCAGTTTGTAGCCCCATTGGATGGCAGCATCGGTACCGGTGAAGAATCCCGCTCCAGCTTCAATTTTGGCCCTGGAGCGTATTTCACGAATCCTAATTTTTACCTGGGCGTATCGATTCCCCGGTTGCTGCGCAACTCGTTGTACGAGAATAAAGATGCTTTTGGCAGTGACGTAAACACGTATTATTTTCAGGGGGGCATCATTCTGCCGCTGAGCAGCAACGTGAAATTGTACCCCAATGCACAGATACGGTACAATCCACATGCGCCATTCGATTTCGACGCCAACCTTAATTTGTTGTTCTTCGATGCGCTGACAGTAGGTGTGAATTATCGCTATGAGGATTCCATGGATGGCTTGCTGATGTACCATTTCAAGAACGGTCTCAAATTGGGCGTAGCGCTTGATTTCACTACCTCAGACTTGAGCACAGCCACAACCGGCAGTTACGAAATCATGGTGGGATACACCTTCCCATGTGAGGATTGCTTTATTAAAAACCTGCGTTATTTTTAGGGAATTGCGATTTTGGAAATGGCCCGTTTCATTTCCTGAACCTCAACCCTCAAACTTTCAATCCTGGAAAATAGGCTCGCAATGAAAAATACTATACCCTTACTAATGTTCCTAAGCATAACCATCTGCGGCAACTCATTTGCCCAGAATGACTCGCTGGTGAACATCAAACAAATCAATACGGAAGAACTTGATTTTAGCCCCGTGCCCTATGGGAATGGTGTGATTTACACTTCTTCCAAAAGCAATCGCTTTCTGCAATGTCCATCTGAAAATCCGGGCCATTATACAGACTTGTATTATGCCGAACGGAAAGAGGACGGTACATTTGGCGAAAGGGAGAGCTTGAAAGGCAAGGTGAATGGCAAATACAACGATGGCACCGCCACGTTCAATGCGCTCGGAAACAAAATGATTTTTACCCGCAACAGCCTCAATGGACGAAACGCCATGGATAGCATTTTGCTAAAGATATACTCGGCCGACCTGGAAGGTGATGTTTGGACAAATGTGACGGAACTGCCTTTCAACAGCGACGATTGGTCCACTTGCCACCCTACACTTTCCAATGATGGTACACGACTCATATTTTCCTCCAATAGGGATGGTGCCATGAACGGCAGTATGGACTTGTACGAATCCCGTTTTGAAAATGGCGATTGGTCTGAGCCGGTGAATTTAGGCCCCGGTGTAAATACAAAAGGCAATGAAATTTTCCCATTCCTCGACGATAAGGGCAACCTTTTTTATTCCACCAATGGCCGCGGTGGCAACGGCCAGCTCGACATTTTTGCGGCCCAGGCCGATAACAATGGAAAATGGAATACCGTCGGAAACATTGGTTCACCATTCAATAGTAGTGATGACGAAGTCGCCTTTGTTCCTCTGAAAAATGGAACGGAGGGTTATTTGGCCACCGCCAACCGCCAGGGTGGAAAAGGGCTGGATGACATTTACTATTGGAAACGGTCACCAGACCCGCTTCCCGCCGTTATCGTCGTCGTCGACGAAGCTACCGGTGAGCGCCTGCCCGGCGCAACTGTGAACGTCAACCCCACGAAGTTGGGCAGTACGCTCGACAAGATTTACGGCGAAGGCGAGGTTTTCGCCAACCACCCCCTGAATCTAACCACCGGAGATGATGGATCGGTAGCTATCGGGGTTGTTCGCAATTCTGAATATTCCATTGACGTGAGTCTGGCGGACTATGAGCCGGCAAACAGAACACCATCCACTTCCGACCTAACTGCTCAGGCCGAATACATCATCCCCATCAAGCGAAAGCATTACACTGCGAAGCTCACGGGACTGGTGTACGACAAAGATTCCGGAAACCCCATTCCGCTTTCTGACATTAAATTGGTTGACAAGACAACCGGCAAAACCATTACAATTAAGACGGATGGAAGCGGCGAATTTTCCTCAGAAATTGATTGCGACCACTTGTATGAAATCACTGCAACTGCAGCTGGGTATGACGGCAATACAATCACGCTCGACAATTTCGAAATGGACTGCAAAAAGAACGGAGAAGTGCACGTGAAAATACCGTTGCAGCGCGCAGAGGTCGTGTATCTGGAACCCATCTATTTCGATTTCGACAAATACTATATCAGGAAAGGCGACGCCCAGGACACCCTCGACCTCCTCGTCATCATTCTCAATAAATACCCCAGTCTTCGCATCGACCTCAGCGGCCATTGCGACGCCAGAGGGCCTGTTTCTTACAACGATATTCTCGGCGACAACAGGGCTAAAAGCGCCAAGCGCTATTTGATGAAAAAAGGCATCGCCGAAGACCGCATGACCACTTCAGATTTCGGGGAACGCAAACCCATTAACAATTGTGTGGACAACGTTTACTGTCCGGAACCCGCGCACCAGCTCAATCGCCGTGTGGACGTGACACCGTTGGGCCATAACGAAGTAGGCGTAGATTTTAAAACCAGGCCTATCAATACGGACGTGTCGGGTAATTGATAAGTTGATATAGTCAAAAGAAGCCCCCTGCATAAGAATGTGTGCCGGGGGCTTTTTTTCGTGAGCTGTTTATCACGGCAACTTTGCCACCTTAAACCGTTTGGAATTCGTCCCCATTCGTATTTCGAGGAGGTAAATACCTGGTGGCAATTCTGCCATTCCTATTTGGGTGGTGGAGGTATTGAAGCGCGTCGATTTTAATAAATCACCGTTTACCGTTGTTAAAATACATTCTGCGTCATTTTCAAAAGAGGGGGCCAGCACGACTGTCAATTGCTTCCGTACCGGGTTTGGGAAAATGTTGACACTCTCCAGAATGGCACCCTCAGCCGTCCCCGTCGTTTCAACCATCACATCTTGAGCTAATGCACTACCGCAGTCCGCATTTGTGACGGTGAGTGTTACAGAATAGGTCCCTTCGGCAGCATAAGTGTGCGTTGGGTCTTGCAAATCCGAGGTAGCCCCGTCGCCAAATTGCCAAAACCAGGTGGCCCCGCCATTGGAGTTGTTCGTGAAAATTACCGTCAGCTCATTCGAAGAAAAAGAGAATGTCGCCGTTGGTGTATGCTGCACGTTGACGAAGTTTTGCTCGGTTGAGGTGCTGGTCCCCAGAAAGTTGGCCACAGTCAGTGTGACATCATAACTGCCCGGTAACGGGTATGACACCACGGGGTTTTCATCGGTAGATAGAGCCGGAATTCCACCGGGAAATTGCCAGTTGAATGAAGAAAGTGACGTGCCTGCCGACTGCTTCTGAAACTGAACCTCCAATGGGGCACAGCCTGTCTGAACGTTCGACGAAAAGGACGCTCGCGCCGCGTCTCCGGCTGGA
>CAZPHZ010000191.1:0-6704 GCA_964586035.1 uncultured Saprospiraceae bacterium | reverse complement strand
ATGGCAAGTGCGCTCGAGGTGTGCTCTCTTTCCCCAGCGATGGCCTTTGGCATCATGTGGCATTTTTGTTTGATGCGGGTAGTTTAACGCTGTTTCTCGATGGTGTGTCCGGAACGACAGTCAATGCAAATTACAGCACTGTGAACAATCACAGTGGCAATGGAGGATTGGGGTATTACGACAATGGCTCTGGTTTTGGCAATGGGAACGGCAACCATTACACCGGACTCATGGACGATGTCAGGTATTATTACCAGCAAGACATTACTCCGGCTTATGTGGAAGACCTATCGCGTAACGACGGAGACCGCACAGAACTTTCCGCCGGAGCATACGCTGTATTAGTAACATCCAGTAAGGGGTGTACTGCCACGGCGAGTGCTTATGTGTTAAGCGGCAGTAACTTTACCTCAGCCAGTGTCATAGCTGACAATGAGGTGGGCTGCGGAAATTTTGACCCGTCGAATATTGCCACCTCTGTAACCCCTTCCGGTGGCACGGGAAGTGGTGTGGAATACAAATGGGAGCAAAGCTTCGATGGAGGAGTTACCTGGACTGAAATCATCGGAGCTACCAACGATTCCTATGATCCTCCGCCTATCCTCCAAACAACGCTTTATCGTCAGGCAACCCGTCGCGTGCCTTGCTCCGATTGGCTGTATTCCAATATCGTGACAAAAGAAGTTGGGCAGAATTATCTCGATGCAGGAGCAATTGCGGGAGAAGTAACACACTGTGGCACTCTTCATGAAGGCTATGAAAACGAGGTGCTAATCAGCGGCACTATGCCAACCTCAGCCAATCCTCCTCTCACCTTCACCATTGCGCCCCCCGTGAGCGGCTCCTCCAATGGCGTATCTTATACTATCACCATAGCCGAAGGCGAAAAACGCTACCTTAACGTATCTGGTAGCAACGTCTCAAAAGTGGAAGTGAAAGACGCGTCCGGCTTCGCTGTCTTCTACACCATGCAGCCCTTTACGAACCTAACCGCCGTTATTAACCCCGACACCGGCAAACCTAATGAAATAAGCAAGTTCGAAATTTACATCAATGACGATATTGAGCTGCCTGAATTCAAATGGGAAAAAAGCACCGATGGTGGCAACACATGGCAACTAATCCCCGGAGCTTCCAATATAAGCTACAGCGCCAGTATTATTCCGGCAACAACTCAATTTCGAAGGGCAGTCCGTCATTCCCCATGCCCCGAATGGCTGTACAGCGAAGTGGTTACCAAAACCATCGTTGATAATTACACCGACGCTGGCCAAATCTTTGGCAGTGAAGAAAACTGTAGCAGTTATGACCCGAATGTCATCTCAAATCTTAGCCCGCCAGCAGGCGGCTCCGGTGGTTCATTGATTTATCAGTGGCAAAGATCTGACAACCTCGGATTGAGTTGGGAGGATATCCCGGGTGCTGTTTTTCAATCTTTCGACCCTGGAACAATCACCCAAACTGTTCTCTTTCGAAGAGGCGCTGCTCGTTCTCCCTGCGCTGAGTTTATCTATACCGATACGATTACAAAATTGGTAACCATCAACTTTACAAATGCAGGGTTTATCGGCGGAGATGAAGCCTTTTGCGGAGCATATAACCCCTCTTCAATTATTAGTTATGCCCCGCCAGGTGGAGGGCAGGATGGAGTTCCACAATACCAGTGGCAGCTAAGCCACGACGACGGCAATACCTGGTTGGACATCAGCGATGCTATCGCTGCCGAATATGACCCTCCTGATATAGGAGTAACCACCCTTTACCGGAGAAGGGCCCGGCGGCTGCCGTGCCAGACTTGGGTAAACTCCAACATAGTCACCAAAACTGTCAATACAGTTCCCTATGCCAGTATTGATACGTATCCAATAAGTTCAAGCGGTTTTCTGTGTGAAAATACAAGCTACGTTTTCGAGGCCGCGGACGCGGGTTACGGAGCTGTCGTTTCATGGAATTTCGGAAACTTTTCAGCGCCGGGAACAGCCAATGGAAAGGGGCCGCATATGGTAAACTTCGATGTACCGGATACTGCAATTTTTTCGGTAACAACAGTTACACTTACGGCGAATATCGATGGCTGTATTCAAACGGATAGTAAAACGCTGAATATTCGCCCTGAGATTGTCATTGACAGCGTTACTGTGACAAACACAGATAGTTGTTTATTTGACAACGGAAGCCTTCTTATTTCAGCTACCTACCCGGCCGGTTCTGACGTACAACTGAGCATTGACAGCGGGGTTACCTGGCAGTCTAGTATGACCTTTGGGAACCTTGCGGCAGGAATTTATGATGTGCAACTACGTTATTTGAATGGAGATTGTTATAAAAGCACCGGGGTGGTTACTATTTCAGAGCCGTTCGTTCCTGAAGCTGCCATCACACTAACCAATTCGGACATTTGCACAGGGCAAAGCATTGATATTCAAGCCATCCCGGCAAGTGGAAGCCCGGCTTTGGCATGGAACTTTGGCAGCGGTGCTATTCCAGGCACTGCAGTTGGTGAGGGTCCGCATACAGTGATTTTTTACGATGGGGGAATAAAAAATATCACCCTCGTTGTACAGGACTCGGGATGCACCTCAAACAAGGATACGTTAGTCACCGTGGCATCGGATCTTATTTCTGCCGGTAGTATCATTGGTGACGAAAAGCTTTGCAACATCACTGACCCAGAAATCATTATTTCAGGGGCTTCGCCCGTCGGTGGATTTGGCGGTACTTTGGAGTACCAATGGCAGCTTCGCCAGAGTGCCGGCGCCAATACCTGGGACCCCTGGCAGGACATCATCGGCGTCACAGGTGCCGATTACGACCCTGACACGATTAGTACGACGACCCAATTTCGAAGAAAAACACGTTTGGCACAATGCCAGGATTGGCAATATACCAATGCCGTGACTAAAATTTTCTCGACCATACCAATATCGATAAAAGATAGTTATAATTCAGCTTGTCCCGGATTCTGGTATGTAAACGACGTATCCATCAACGATATGGGGTTGCATAACGCAGAGTTTCAATTAGTGTCACAGCCTTCAAATGGGATGGTTGACATTTACCCCGACGGCGGATTCATGTACACTCCGAATTCCGCTTATTGCGGTTTTGACCAATTCAAATACCGGGTTTGCAACGAGGGGTCGGCCTGTTGTGATACGGCCACTGCTACCATTGACCTCAACGACTACGAGGTTCCCACTCTCCAAAATGTTCCCGCAGATATTATCGTCAATTGTGACGATGAGATGCCTTTACCTCCTTTGGTGGATGCATGGGAAAACTGCCAGAGTGTTAGTTTGGGATTCGATCAGGCCTCCACAAAAGGGGTTGATAGTTGCTCTATCGACAACTATGTATTGAGCCGAATTTGGACCGCGGTAGATTATTGCGGCAACTATGCCATTGATTATCAGAATGTTACCGTCGAAGACAAAACAGCGCCGGATATTTTCAGAATATATACGCTGCCCAATGGCAAGCGCTTGATAGCCGGTGTCATGGAAAATGTGACCAATTTGTGGAAAACTATACGGTTTCCCATTCAGTTCACGAGTCCACCCATTGTATTATCACAAGTTGTAACTGAAAAGGACGGTCATACGGTCGTTACTCGTTTGCGCAACATTTCTACTACGCAGTTTCAATTGCGCTTGCAAGAAGAGGAAAATGCAGACGGCAATCATCTGGAGGAAAGCGTGGCTTGGATAGCCATTGAAAAGGGTCAACAGACGGGAGAATTTGCTTTTGAAGCAGGCAGTAAGCTGATGTCAAGTTTGACGAGTAACCTGTCTTTCCAACAAAACTATACTTCCACGCCCGGCATATTTGCCAGTGTCTTCACTTTTAATGAAAATGATCCGTGTAACGTCCGATATGAAACCGCAACGCCCAATAACGTGAAGTTTAATCTTTCCGAAGAATCTTCATTCGATTCTGAAGTCACCCATGGATATGAAACGATGGGCTACCTGATCACCGGGAGCACCGGTGATATTTCAAATGCCAATGGAGAAGTGTTCGGTGAAACAGGCAAAATGACATTGTCGCACAATCTCACTTCGATCAATTTGCACCACAACTATCACAACCCGGTGGTAGTGGTAGGGGTCATCGGCAATCAAGATCCCTCACCAGCTACCGTAAGAGTCAAAAACGTTACATCTAACAGTTTCGACTTTTACATTGAAGAATGGGATTACCTGGATGGTGCCCATGCTTCGGAACAAATATCCTATATCGTCGTCGAGGGAAGTATTCCGTTCGATGCCTCTGTAGATTGCGATAATTTGCCCGCGGTTCCCCAGATAAATTCGGAGTTGTACGCCGTTGACAACTGCGACAACACAATTTCCATTACGTTCAGTCAAAGCGATGGAGAGTTCAGTTGTCTGGAGAATATCGTACAGAGAACCTGGAGTACTTACGATGAGTGTGGCAACACTTCGACCTTGATACAAACCTTAACGCTGATAGATACAATTCCACCCACATTTACACCACCGGATGATGTAGTTATCTATTGTACTGAAAATAAGGATGACCTCAGCATCACCGGCGATGTTAAGGATGAATACGACAACTGCGCCCAGGGACTAGAAGCTATTTATACCGACAATCCCGGCAGCATGATCAATGGCTGCGAAGGATTTATTACCAGAATATGGACACTGAGCGATTTTTGCGGAAATGTCACCACTGATAGTCAGATCATACGAGTGATCAATGCCAATGACATGGATGGTGACGGTACGCCCGACGCGTTGGATTTGGACGACGACAATGACGGCATTCCCGATGTGGATGAAACTGATAACGACCGCGATGGTGACGGAATACCAAATAGTAGAGACCTGGATAGCGATAACGATGGAATACCCGACATCATTGAAGCCGGGTTGATAGACAATAATGGAGATGGTGTGGTGGACAATGTCTTTAAAATTGGCTGGGACGCCGATGAAGACGGTCTATCTGCAATTTACGATGGCAATGATTCGGACACCAGCCTATTGGTAAGCGACATTTTTGATAATAGCAACGCCGACGCAGACTCAGACGGGATTCCTAACTTCTGGGATTTGGATAGCGACAACGACGGCATCCCCGATATCATTGAAGCGGGAGGCGTAGATGAGAATGGCAACGGCATCATGGATTATCCCATACCAGCCAGCCCCTCGTCCATGGAAGACCAAGACAACGATGGATTTGCCAGCCTTTACGACCCTGACGAAGATGGCTTGTTCGGTGTTGACAATGCAAATGAGCCGCTCATCTCTTTCAATAATTTGAATTTCTCGAGTGGTCACCTGAGTCACAATCCTGATTTGGATGCAGATGGAATACCTGACTTCCTTGACCTCGATAGTGACAACGACGGCATCCCAGACATCATCGAGGCAGGTGGCGTGGATACCAACGGCGATGGCAGGTTTGAAATGGCGACCGAATTTGAGGACGCCAATAACGACGGCTTCCACGATAATTGTGCAGCGCATCCATTCATCCGTACCGAATCGGACGGCCTCGTGATAGACGGCCGCCCTGGTGATGTCGATGGCAATGGGTCTGGTTATCTTTCAGGCGACCTGGACAATGATAACCACCCGGATTACATAGACACCGATAGTGATGGCGATGGTATTTCCGATTTGGCAGAAATGGGCTTTCTGAGTTACGATTCCAACCTGGATGGAGAAATTGATGCTATCACCGATGCCAATGGCGACGGCTTTCACGATGCTATCACCGGAAGCATCTTGACCGACCCGGATGGTACGGTAAATGACGCACACCCTGAAGACGGCAGCGACCCGGATACAAGCCCTTATGAATCTAACATTCCCGACGGGACGTTTGGCGAATTAAATGGCCAACCCGACATTGATGACGATGGTGACGGTCTGCTCAACGCCTTCGACTTAGACAGTGATTCGGATCTGATTCCCGACGGATTGGAGGATAAAGACCACGATGGAACTATGGATGTTGGGGAAACCGATCCGCTGGACCGGGATAGTGATGACGACAACCTTGCAGATGGACTGGAAGATACCAACCTCAACGGCTTTTTTGACCCGGGTGAAACAAACCCGCTCGACAAAGATACAGACCATGATTTACTCACCGACGACCAGGAGGACCTTAACCTTAATAGCTTAATTGACTCAAATGAAAGTGACCCGCGTGACCCCTGCGATCCTGTGCTAAGTGCTAATTGTGTTGGTGTAAAATTGCAACTAAAAGTCAAATTGCAGGGTGCATTGATTAATAATGGAGGTGGAAATTTGATGCGAGATAATTTGAGGGCAAATGGTTATCTGCCTTACAGCGAACCTTATAAAGACATTCAGAACTTCTCACTTGCCGGTGAGGGTGGCGAAGAGGCATCGGGACTTTCTGTGTTTTCCATAACTGGACCCAATGCCATCGTTGACTGGATTCTCATCGAACTACGTCACAATGAAAAACCGGATAGCATTGTAGCTACCCACTCTGCCTTACTTCAAAGAGATGGAGATGTAGTAATGCCGGATGGCGACTCTATCCTTACGTTCCGCCTTGTCAAGAGTGGGCAGTATTATGTGGCGGTTCGTCATCGCAACCATCTCGGAGTGATTACCAATGAAACTTTCCTACTTTCACCCAATCCAAATTTTATTGATTTTACCGACCCTCTAACTCCTGGCCACAGCGTGCTAACG
>CAZPHZ010000190.1:0-6730 GCA_964586035.1 uncultured Saprospiraceae bacterium | reverse complement strand
GCGGAAACAGAAGACCTGGTGGCTGGCGGGGTGGAGACAGCGCGTCAGCCCGCAGCCGGCAGCCCGCCGTCCTTTTGGGTGCTGGATGTAGGGACGGGGAGCGGGTGCATTCCCATTGCGGTGAAAAAACGGCTGCCGGAGTTGGAAGTGCATGCGCTGGATGTGAGCGCCGCAGCGTTGGAAGTGGCCCGGGAGAATGCGGCCGGCAACGACGCGGAAGTGCATTTTCACGAAGTGGATATTTTGGATGAAAAGTCTTGGGTAGCTCTCCCCCCGTTCGATCTCATTGTGAGCAACCCGCCGTACATCACCGAAGGAGAAAAGGGAATCTTACCCAAAAACGTCGTGGTCTTTGAGCCTCACCTGGCCCTGTTCGCCGGCGGCAACGACGCCCAGCGTTTTGTCAGGAAAAT
Source organism: uncultured Saprospiraceae bacterium (assembly GCA_964586035.1). Classification (GTDB taxonomy): domain Bacteria; phylum Bacteroidota; class Bacteroidia; order Chitinophagales; family Saprospiraceae; genus UBA6168. Next base: position 6,317 of record CAZPHZ010000190.1, on the reverse strand, counting down.
AGCAGATTTTGCCACCCGGCATCTGAATCCCGGCGGATGGTTGTTTTTTGAAACCAACGAATTTCATGCGGTGGAGACGCAGAAGATTTTGCAGGAAAAAGGATATGGGGAAGTGGAACTCAGGAAGGATTTAAACAACAAAGACCGGATGATTCGGGCCAGGCTGGGTTAGGATTTTTCGGTGGTCTCGAACTTCACTTTCACGTAAATGTCTTTGATGGAAACCCCACATTCACCGATAATAACAGTCTGCTCATCCTTGACATAATCGGTGTACAGCCACTCGTCGGAACCATTGTGCCGGTTGTAAATTTCCACCCTTTTTTCGTCTTGCGAAACCAGCACGTACTGTTTTAGAGAAGAAAGAGTTTTGTAACAATGCAGTTTTGGGCCCCTGTCGATATGAGCCGTGCTCTCGGAAAGCACTTCTATAATAACCGACGGATTCAACGCTGCCATCATCTTTCCCCGGTAGGTTTTGTATTCGATGTTGGCCTGGAAAATGGTGATGTCGGGGTAATAGGCTGCGTTGCACGCTTCAACAAAGAGTAATTTATCACTGGGAAATACATCAGTTTTGCTTCCATCGAGGCAATTGGCAAGAAGACGAATGAGGGCGACAACAATGCGTTGGTGATTTTCAGTAGTGTAGGGCATGGCTCTGATTTCTCCATCGATGAATTCATGACGGGTCTCCGAGGCGTGCTCCATCTCGAAATAGTTCTCCAAAGAAATCAATGTCTGGACACCGGCGGTCATAGTCGAAAATTTTTCTAAAAATAGCCCATTCCTGCGAAAGTGGCAAGTTTGGCCCCGAATCAGCCGCCCGCTTTTTTTGCCTTTGAAAAACCCTGCTCCAAAAGATAGGCCAGCACCTTGTCGCGGTGGTTGCCCTGCAATAATATCTCGCCATCCTTAACGGTACCTCCGACGCCACATTTGGACTTAAGTGCCTTGCCGAGGGCTTTGAGGCTGTCGCCGCTGCCGGAGAAGCCGGTGATGAGGGTCACGTCCTTGCCTTTGCGCTTTTTGCGGTCGAGCCAGATGCGCAGAGGCTGTTTGCCTGCTGGTACATCTTCCACCTGCTCTTTCTCGTGTTGAAACTCGAAGTCGGGGTTGGTGGAAAATACGAATCCGAACTGGCCGGGTTTTTTATTCTTGCTCATTTGAAAAGGATTGAATTATCTGGCGAAGAGGTTGGCGGCGAAGCGAACGAAACGCCTGCCCCGACCTGCATTTGCCATTATGTTCAACAGTACGCCTGTAATAACCAGCGACATGGCTAAAACGTTGGCCGGGGTCACTTTTTCATGAAACAAAATCCAGCCAAATATCGACGCATAGATGGCACCGAGAAAATTTAGGCTGGTGATGACCCCCGCCTTTTCGCCCTGAATGGCTTTGGTGAGTTTCACCTGGGCGATGTGGGCGAGCAGGCCCACACCCAGCATCAGTACCCAATCCCAACCGGCAGGCAGTTGGAAGTTGGCGAGCGTAAAACTACCGCCGAGCGCCGTACCCACCATCTGAAAGTAGAAAACGATGACCAGTGGATGCTCTCTTCCGCTCATGCTGCGGACAAAAACATAGGCCACCCCGGCCAGAAATGCCGCCAATAAACCAATGCCGAGGTAGAGCCACGATACGCGCTCATCGAAGCCCTTTAGCAGCGCCACCCCGGTGAATGAAATGGCAAAGAAAAACCACTGCACGGGCCTGGTTTTTTCTTTCAAAAACAGCATGGCCAGCATGGCAGTGAAAATAGGCGACAGGTACTGGATGGTGACCGCCGTGGCGAGCGGCAATTTTTGCACGGTGAGGAAAAACAGAAACAGTGCCGTGGTGCCCGACAGCCCACGCCCCCACAATCGCCAGCGATTGTCCTTTTTACCCAATGGTGCCGTCGCTATTTTGCGCAGCAGCCATAAAGTGATGACGAGAGAAATGGCACACCGGATGAAAACAATTTCCATGGCCGGCAGGTGTAGCCCTTTCACGCAAAGGTTCATTCCGGCAAAAAAGAAAACAGCCCACAGCATCTGCACGATACTGGGGCTTATTACCTTGTTCCTGTTTGACGGGTTTTCGATGGTAGAAGAATTTAATAGCCGAGGGGTTGAATGGTGCTCATTCTCTCACTCTCTCACTCTCTCATTCTCTCATTCTCTCATTCTCTCACACTCTCATTAAACTCACTCCACCCAATCGGCGATGAACACATTGGTATCGTGGCCGCCACCGTTATTCCGGTTGGAAGAGAATACAAGCTGTTTCCCGTCGGAAGAGAACATGGCAAAGCTGTCGAACACTCCATCATAAGTTATTTGCTCAAGTCCTGTTCCATCTATGTTGATTGAGAAAATGTTGAATTGCCTGCCGCTTTCGCTGGCATGGTTGGAAGAAAACAGGATTCTCTTACCATCGGGATTCATGTACGGTGCCCAGTTGGCACCGCCAAGATGGGTAATCTGGCGGAGACCGGAACCATCCACGTTGCAGGTGAAAAGTTCGAGTGCCACGGGTTGTACGAGGCCCTTGGCGAGGAGGTCTTTATAGACTTTCACCTCTTCCGGGGTTTTGGGCCGGGAGGCCCTGAAAATAAGGCCTTTGCTGTCGGGCGTAAAAAAGGCGCCGCCGTCATAGCCCAGTTTATTGGTGACCTGCCGCTGGTCGCTTCCGTCGAGGTTCATGGTCCACAGTTCGAGGTCACCGGAGCGGGTGCTGGTGAACACGATTTTCTGCCCATCGGGCGAGACGGTGGCTTCGGCGTCGTAACCGGGGCTATTGGTCAGTTGTTTGACGATATTGCCTTTCAAATCCGCCACGAAGATGTCGAACTCTTTGTGCACGGCCCAGACGTATTTGCCATCCACCACACGGGGCGAGGAGAGGCAAGTGTCGGCAGCGAGGTGGGTGCTGGCATAGAGGATTTGCTGATTGCCGGGCAAAAAGAAAGAGCAAGTTGTATTACCTTTCCCGGTGCTAATCAGTTGTGGTCTTTTGCCGTTGGTACCTTCGACGGGCATGTAAAAAATCTGGTCGCACGAGGTTCCCCATTCTTCGTTGGTTACTTGTAAAGTGAGGAATTTATTGTCGAAGCTGAAATACGCTTCGGCGTTATCACCCCCGAAGGTGAGTTGGCGCATGTTTTCCAGGTGAGTCTCCTGCTCGTAGCGCAATGTGTCTGGTGCGGATGTATTTTCTGTATGTTGCCCGTTTGAGGCAGGTTGGTTGCAGGCCGCTATCATAGCGGCAAAAAGGACGAAAATGGAAAGGTTTTTCATCTGTTTATTAAGTATTAGTTTAAACTGTTCAGTCGGAACTTTCCATGATTTAATAATATTCCCCTGTGGGATTTAATGATTATTTAATCATGGACATTTCCTGTAGTTTGAAAATTTTGCCCAAAAGTAAGCGCACAGCGGCCAAGACACGGTAACAATAGTGTCAAAAAAAATAACTGGACCAGTGAAAGGAGTTGGTAGAAATACAGGTAGTATTGGATGCAGATTCTTTTTTCTACCAAAAGCATTGATTAAAATTGCCTGATAATTCAACCTGCTCAAAACAAAACACAACCTGATTGCCATGAAGAAAAGAATAAAAACCATCCTTTTAGGACTCCTCGCTGTGCTCGTCATCATCCAGTTTATTCAGATAGACAAGACCAACCCGCCCCACGATTCAGCCAAAGATTTCATCTCCCAGCAAAACCCGCCTCAGGAAGTCGCCACACTGTTGCAAGACGCTTGTTACGACTGCCACTCGCATCAGACGGAATACCCCTGGTACACCAATGTGCAACCCCTGGCATGGTGGATCAAGCACCATATCACCGACGGGCGGCGCCACCTGAATTTTTCCACATGGGGAGACTACAACGCCAAAAGAAAAGCCCATAAAGCCAAAGAACTCGTCGAATTGGTCAGTGAGAGCGAGATGCCGCTGAAGAGTTTTACACTGACCCACCCCGAGGCCCGGCTTACGAAATTGCAGCGCAAGAAAATGGTGGACTGGCTGAAAACTTTGGAATCGAGCGAGAAAGGACAGTTAGCAGCCCCGCCCGCATTGAAACACGAAGAGCACGAGGAAGAATGATGGGATGATAGATGCCTGTATTCCATCCCCGCATGCGGAGACTTCGAGATTGAATACGTTTAATGTAGGCATAGAAAGCCCCCGGCGATGGAGTTTGACATCCTGACATTGGGCTCGCAGTTTTTCCACACGGCCCGGAAAGGAGGATAAAATGGCTAAAAAAATCCAGCACATATTGGAATCTCACGCCAGGAATACCGAAACGAAAAGTCCCCCTTCGAGGAGTACGGGGATGCTCTCTGATGTCTGGCTGTTTTTGCTCCACAAACCCAAAATTCCGACGTTGATAAAATTCGAAACGGAAGCCGAGCGCCAGAATTACAGTTTCCGAATCATGCAGCGGATGGATATGGGCACCGACCAGTATTCCATCCTGAACATTCACAAAATCGGCGTCGAAGCCCCGGCAAAATACGTTTTTGAAGAGCTCCTGAAATGGGACGGCGACTCCACATGCTGGCCCAACTACCTCGCCAAAGTCGGCCGCATCGATACGAAGTTAAGCAATATCGAACTTTTTTTGTTTGGCCTTAAACGCTATCCTTTCGGCCTCAAAAAAGGATTTCCCGGGTTCCGCTTCATCCCTTTGTTTCGTTTGAAAGCCCTGAAATTCCAGCTTACTCCCGACCCGGTGGACTTTGACAACGCCCGTTACCTCCTGTATAAAAGCAGCGGGGGCTACCCTATCGGCATATTCTCCATGTACGTGCGCTCTTCCATTCGCGACCAGGGCGAAACCGGACAGTCTCAACTCTTCTTTGTCGTGGGGTTCAACTTTTACGGGAAAGAGGACTGGCCCAACATCAAGCTCATCAACAGACTTTGGGAATGGGTACACGACCGCGCCACCGCCAACATCCTCAACCGCATCAAACAACTCAGCGAATGGCGGTTTGAGAAAATACGGAATGGGTAAATTCGAAGAACAGCGATAAAATTGCTCCCGGCAACTCCACCGCTGTTCTCTCCCTATCTGCTTACCACCAGTCTTTTCACTAAAATCCGGTCATTCAGCATAATCTTCAATACGTACACTCCGCCGGGGTGCCGGGAGAAGTCAAGAATGTACTGGCCGCTGGCATCTCCAAGGTGCCGGAGGACGACTCTGCCATTCACGTCGAAGGCAGTGACGGAAAACTCTTTCGGATGAATGTCCGTCAGTTCCAGCGTCACCAAACCGCTCGTGGGATTGGGAAAAAGACGGATCCGGCTGAGCAGGTCTGCTTCATCTGTTGCCGTCGTAGATTGGATGGTGTAGGCGCTCAGCGAGACACAGCCGTTGGCGTCTGTCACCGCCAATTGGTAAGTGCCGGCTGAAAGTCCCGCAACGTCTTCCTCGTTGGAAATGACGTCGCCGTTGACGTCGGTCCAGACGTACTCATAAGGCTGCACACCGCCGCTCACGGTCACGCTGACGCCACCGTTTTGCTGGCTGCCTGTTTCATTCATCACGCTGTCGAGCACAGTAAGCAATTGCGGCGGCTCGTTGACAGTCACAGATTCGACGAGTTCGCAACCCGCCTCATCTGAGATGGTAACCGTGTATTCGCCGGGGCCGAGGCCATTGAGTGCCGGGGTTGTTTCACCGGAATTCCACAAATACGAATAGCCGGGTGCACCATTTGCCGCGGCGGTGGTGATGCTGCCGTCGTTTTCTCCGAAACAGGTGACATCCACGGATGAAACACTCACCGACATAGCCACCGGCACGCTCACCGTGAAGCTGCACGTGACGGCATTGCCGCTCTCATCGGTCACCTCTATTTCATTCACGGTTTCGCCAGCCGGGAAAGCCGAGCCGCTGGGCAGGCCGGAAGTCATAACAATGCTGAGGCCGTTGGAACAATTGTCTGTGGCCGTTACGTCGTAGTTTCCCACGGGGTCGCAATAGGGCAACACCTCGTCTCCAGGACAGGCAACCTCTGGGGGCAGATTGTCCGCCACTTCAACAGTCACAGCGGCAGTGGCGCTGTTGCCGCTGCCGTCGGTGACGGTAAACTGCACCTCATTTTCCCCCAGATTATCGCAACCGAAATTTTCCAGGCCAATGCTCATTGCGGCGATGCCGCAAATGTCGGTGCTGCCGTTGTCGAGCATGGCGGCAGTCAGTGTGGCGGTGCCGTTTTCGTCGAGTTCGAGCGTGATATTTTGCGCCAGCACAACCGGTGCCATATTATCCGCCACAGTGACGATAGCGGTATCTGTACTGCTGGACGATT
>CAZPHZ010000189.1:0-6731 GCA_964586035.1 uncultured Saprospiraceae bacterium | reverse complement strand
CGTTGCCGGTGATTATTACAATACCACAACTTGGGAGGAGTTTAGATAGAAATAGCCAATTAGCGCCACTGGAATTTTCCGGGGTTAGACCCGATAACATATACAAAAAAGCCATGCTGATTAGCATGGCTTTTTTGTATTGTACAATCATAGCCGAAGACGAACTATTCGTGAAATACACTGTCGGAAATTTCGAGCGTTACACATATCTTTTCCATCAACTCTTCCAAAGCAAAGGGTTTACCAAGACGGTCATTCATACCAAATAAATTGGCCTTTTCCTTTTCCGTCAGCACCGCCGAAGCCGTAAGTGCTATGATGGGAACATCCCTTTTCTTCAAATCCTTATGGCGGCGCATACCCGCTGTGGCCTGGTAACCATCCATCACCGGCATCTGAATGTCCATCAAAACAATATCGAATTGTTCTGAATCAAAGGCATCCAGCGCTTCTTGACCATTATCTGTGGTGACCACCACAGCACCGTTGCTCCGCAAAGAATTGGCGACAACCAATTGATTTATTTTGTTGTCTTCGACAACCAGCACTTTTTTACCTAACAAAGAGTGCTTGAATTCTTCTCTCGTGGAACTGGCAATTCCTCCCGGAATTTTAAATGGAAGATAAACTGTAATAATCGTGGAATCTTCGGCCCTGAGTTCCACTTCCAGTCTTCCATTCTGCAATTCAATCAATCTTTTTATGACGGGCAATCCTTTGGAGCCAGACATATCTCCCTCTGAATCAGAAATTTGAGAATTTTGTGATAATGATTCAAACAACTGCAATCCCGTGCCGGAATCGGAATAATTTATGGTGATTTTAAGGATTGTATCGCGGGCGAACACCTTATCAGGGGAAATGGCTACACGAATGGCCCCTTGCCGGGCATGTTCGGAAGCTACACCAAGCAGGCATGAAACTACTTGCCGCAACTGCGCCCCATTGCCCATTAATTTCTCAGGTACCTTAGGACTTTGCTGATAATTAAGCACCAAATCTTTTTTGGAAATGACTTCCTCAAATTCGTTAAAAACCTCCTGAAACAAAGTTGCGGGCTTGAATTCATATTCATCCAGGGATAACTTGCCGGCTTCAATGTTGCTGAATTTCAGGACATCGTTTATGTAAACCAGCAAATCATTGGCGGCAAATTGCATGCTGCGGAGACTCTTTACTATTTCACCCTCCCCAGCTTCTTTAATGAGGTTATTAGACACAGTGATGATGACGTTCAAGGGTATCCTCATTTTTTGGCTCATCGACGCCAGAAAATTCTTATCGGCAAAAGAACGCTTTGCGATGATTTCACTTTCCGAAGCGGCTTTCTTCAGCTTCTCGCCGAGAAGCCCGATGCTCTTTGTTTTTTCTGTTAGGGAATCTTGCTGTACCTCGTAGAGCGAATGCAATTGCCTGTTTTTTTCCTGCTCCCCGGCAAGGTCCTGGGAGACTTTTTTAACCTTGGAATTCTGAAAATAAAGTGCAGTCAATGCGCCCAGCAATCCGGCTATTAACAGAAAGAAATAGAAGCCGAGACCACCGGCAAAACTATGCTGTTGCGAAGCATCGGCCTGGGCCATAACAAACCCTGGTGTGGCAAATGCCAGAATGGATGTACATATAATTCTCATAAGAGAGGGGGGGGATGCAAATACAAGGTTAATCTCGAATATACCCTGGGTTACAAAATCAATGCCGGAGCGCCTGAATGCCCACCCACTTCTGAGAATATATTGTTTAAGCCGAAGCTCCGATTAGTCTTTGTATATTTTTACTTCGCGCATGCCCGGCTTCGCATAACCACGGTACATGCCTTCGGAATTGAAAACCATCGCCACATTTCCATTTGCATCAACGGAGATGAGGCCGCCTTCTCCGCCTTTTTCCACCAATTTTTTATTCACCACATAATCTGCAGCTACCTGCAAGGGTTCTTTCAAATATGCCATCCTCGCGGCCACATCGGCAGCCACAGTATACCGGATAAAAAATTCACCATGACCTGTACACGATACCGCGCACGTGGCATTATCGGCATAGGTACCGGCTCCAATGATGGGCGAATCGCCAATGCGGCCCCACCTTTTATTGGTCATCCCTCCGGTAGAAGTGCCCGCCGCTATATTCCCGTCTTTGTCGAGAGCTGCACATCCCACGGTACCGAATTTTGAATCCGTGGGGTCCTTTATTTGGCCAAACTTGTTGCCATCTTCAGCTCTTATTTTTTCTATAGCCCTCCAACGGCGCTCTGTAAAAAAGTAGGAATTGGAAACCGTGTCGAGCCCCTCTTCGATGGCAAACTGGTCAGCACCGGCACCACTTAACAACACATGTGGTGAATCAGTCATCACTTTAACAGCAGCTGAAATGGGATTCTTAATAATCTTTACACCGGCCACTGCTCCTGCATTCTGCGTGGCTCCGTCCATAATGGAGGCATCCAATTCATTGGTGCCTGCATTGGTAAAAACGGCTCCTTTTCCAGAATTAAATAACGGAGAATCCTCCATGTAGTTGATGGTTTTTTCTACAGCCAGCAAAGCCGTACCGCCATTTTTCAAAATATCCTCACCAATGTCAAGCGCGGCATTGAGGGCATCAGTATAGGCCGCCTCTTTCCCGGGCGACATATTGGCCTTTAGAATGGTTCCTGCACCCCCGTGTATCACGATGGTGTAGGCCGGCCGGGTTTCGTTTTTCAAATTGGAAGTGGAGGATTCGGTAGCGCTGTTATCGTTGCAACCAAGAAATAAGAATAGCAAAGAAGCACCGCAAAAAATGTGGGTCATGAATTTCATTGGAGAAAATTTAGGAATTTGAATGAAAACAAAACTTCTGGCAAAGCCTGCCGTAAAAGAGGATGTAAGGTAGCAAATCAACCTGAATCCCCGGCTCGTTTTTTGGTAGGAATGAGCGATATATTGTAACCTTGCCGTCATTTGCCCAACCATACAAAGCCTGCCTTTTATTCCAGAGGCTTAATTTATCCATCAAGAATCATTTTTATGAAAATCCTAATTATCGGTGGTGGCAATATGGGAATGACTTACGCCCATAGTTTTTTGCGCTCCCACATCACGGACCAAAATGGCCTGATGATTTTGGAACGCTCTTCCGAAAAGTCAGAAGCGCTCGCAAAGAACAGCTCGTTCACCGTTTGCCTGAATCCGGAAGAATGCATGGCGAAGGCCGATCTTGTAATTATTGCGGTGAAGCCACAGGATGCCCCGGCTCTTTTCACCAAGATTCGCCCGATGGTGGACCCACAGCAGGTGTTCCTTTCCATCATGGCGGGAGTTAGAATGCAAAATATTTCCACAGCTTTGGGCATCAGCAAAATCATTCGGGCTATGCCCAATCTGCCGGCTCAAATCGGTATGGGCATGACGGCGTTTACCTCCACTGCTGAGGTGACACGCATCGAATTGGTTATGGTGCAAAACCTCATCAACACAACTGGTAAGAGTATCTACCTGGAAGATGAAAAATATATAGACGCTGCAACGGCCATATCGGGCAGTGGTCCCGCATACGTCTGGTTTTTCATGAATGCGATGATTCAGGCGGGTCTGCAAATGGGGTTCAGCAATGCGGAGGCAGAGTTGCTTGTCAGTCAGACTTTTAAAGGAGCGATTAACCTTTTTCAACAAGAAAATTTCACTTGCGGTGAATGGATTGAGAAGGTCGCTTCAAAAGGTGGAACAACGGAGGCTGCGCTGGCTTCCTTCAATGGCACATCGCTGCATAACGACATTGTCGAGGGTGCCGTAGCCGCTTTACAAAGAGCCATAGAATTAGGTAGTTGAGTTTTTTTTTAGATTTATACCTCTGATTCCATGGAAAGTCAGTTTATTTGCTGTTTCAAAAACAAATAACGCAACCCCTCTTTCGCAGTCAAATCTTGTAAAATGGCAATTTCCAAAACTGCAAATCTTATTATCTACCGCATCCGTGAAAAGGGTCTGGAGGTTTTTCTGGTTCACCGCGATAAAGAGACTGGCAAATGGGAACTCCCCCAACGCAAGGTCGGAGAAACCAAAGCTATTGCACTCAGTGAGGCGGAGGCGTATATTGCCCTTGACCCGGTGCACAAACAAGATGGAGATGTGGAAGAAGCTATCGCTGTGGAAGGAGACTGGCACGACATACCTTCCCTAAAATCATTGGTCTTTGGAGATGTAAAATTTGTGAAAGACCAAATCATTCAAATGATTCCCGACGTCATGGAAAAGGGAACTTTTGTAGCCGTTAAGGAGGCATTCAAAAGGGTACTCCCTCACCAGTACGAAATGTTGAAGGAATTGAAAGACATATTGACAGACCGCAATTCGGTCAAAAATATTTAAAAAGTATCATCTCATGAATATTGCCCGGCAGCACTGCTCGCCGGGCTTTTCTATTTTCGCCCACCCGGGTTATGTATATCTTAAAATAAATACTTTCAAAAGAGGAATAAGGAACTCTGCGAAAGTACATTTGCAAAAAAATATTCACCCATGTCTTTCGAAAGTACAAAAGCTATCAGCAACACTGATTTTCACTTCCCCGGCCAAACCGCAGTATACCACGGAAAAGTACGCGATGTTTATACCCTCGGTGGCCTTCTGGTGATGGTCGCCTCTGACCGCATTTCTGCGTTCGACTACATTTTGCCAAAACCCATTCCGTACAAAGGCCAGGTGCTCACTCAAATTGCCTCCCATTTCCTCGAGGCCACACGAGACATTTGCCCCAATTGGCTGCTGGCCACTCCCGACCCGTCGGTGGCGGTGGGCCATACTTGCGAGCCGTTTCCCATCGAAATGGTGGTGCGTGGATACCTTACCGGCCATGCCTGGCGGGTGTACAAATCCGGACAGCGCATGCTTTGTGGCATCGTGTTACCTGAAGGCATGAAAGAGCATGATAAGTTCCCTCATCCCATCCTGACTCCTGCCACAAAGGAGGAAGAAGGCCACGATGAGGATATTTCAAAAGAGGATATCATAGCCAAAGGCATCGCCAGTGCGGATGATTATGCCCTGCTCGAAAAATACTCGCTCGCGCTGTTTGAGCGCGGCACAAAAATGGCCGCTGACAGGGGTCTCATCCTCGTGGATACAAAATACGAGTTCGGCAAAAAAGACGGCGTCATTCACCTCATTGACGAGGTGCATACCCCCGACAGCTCCCGCTATTTTTACCTCAATGGCTACGCTGCGCGGCAAGAGAAGGGAGCACCACAGAAACAACTTTCTAAAGAATTTGTACGGGAATGGCTGATGGACCACGGCTTCCAGGGTCTTGAAAATCAGGTAATGCCTGAAATGCCCGGCTCTTTTGTTCAGGAGGTGTCCAATCGGTACATCGAGCTGTATGAAAAAATTACCGGACTGACATTTGAGCGGACCGACACGAGCAACCTACTTCAAAGGGTTGAAAAAAATATCATGGGCTATTTAGAAAGTTCCTCAAATTAACAGCATGCCCGATACTCACCAAAAAACCCTTCCTGTTAATCTATATGCACTTCGCCCCGCGCCTCTGCCCTGAGTTTACGTGACAGTGGCTTTCCGAGGTAGATGTCTATCAGATAATGAGCCCCGTAAATGGCTGGTGTCAACACAATGGCGACAATGAACTTATAAGCGTAGTTGACAATGCCGATGGCCAGAAAAAGGCTGATGGACCATTTTTGAGGGCCCAGCACAAAGGCGATATAAAGCACCACGAAACTATCGATGAATTGCGAAATGAGCGTGGAACCGGTCGCCCGCAACCACAGGTGTTTATCGCCGGTGAGCACCCTCATTTTGTGAAATGATACCGCGTCGATGAGTTGGCCAAGCAAAAACGCGACCAGCGAACCCATTATAATCCACATGCCTTGTCCGAATATCTGCGAAAAGGCGGCCTGCATATCCGGCACACCCTTCTCAGCAAAAGTGGTGACCCACCACCCGGCAGGGACAAGTCGGATAGTTCCAAACACCATCGCGAAGGCGTAGGTAATGAGCCCAGCCGTCATCCACGATAATATGCGCACAGCTTTTTTACCGTAATACTCATTGATTAAATCCGTCATCACGAAAACTACCGGCCAGAGTAGTACGCCGGCCGTTAGCATGAGCGAACCCGATTGACCGAACAGGTTCCATTCCAGCGGCGGAAAGCCGAGGGTTGGTTCGAGTGCAAATATTTTTACACCAATAAACTCAGCCACCAAGGCGTTGGTGACAAAAAAACCCGTGAGAATGACGAATAGCAAAATGGCTTTGTTAGATAGGAAGTTCTTCATTCAGGAAAATTTGCGTTGCGAGGCAAAACAAATAAATTTTCCGCAACCCACAACAAATGCAGCCGAAGAGGGCACAACACCGGAGAATTGACACCCTATTCCAATAAGTGTGGAAAAAACATGGTATGCTGCTCCATTGTGTTAACTTTGTTGGCATACACACCTTACACACCCTGCCTATTTAGCTTGATGCAACGGAGAATTAAACGGCGTAAAAATGCCCTTTCCCCTCCTGTTTTGTTTTTTTCTTTCACAAAATATTATTCCCTCATGCAAAGACCGATGTACTTTTTGCTACTATCATTAATAGCTTTTTCAAAGATAAAAGGCCAGTCGGGATGCCCCGGCTGTATTAGCGAACTACCGCCGTTGCCGGAAGATACGATTTATATTAGCCCCGCTCCGGATGGTATTGCGGACGAATATTACGCCGGCGACCTTAGTTTTAGAATGC
>CAZPHZ010000188.1:0-6760 GCA_964586035.1 uncultured Saprospiraceae bacterium | reverse complement strand
TACCAGCGTCGAAGAGTACGACGTGACAACCTATGTTTTCGACCCGGTCATCCGGGATGTCATCTCCATCTGTCCCGGCGTTGCTACACCCATCAACCCCGATGCAGGCATTACCGATTACAGCTATTCCTGGTCACCGCAGATTGGGTTGAGTTGTTATGACTGTCCCAACCCCGAGGCTACTTTGCTTGATGACCAGATTTATACAGTCAATATTCAAGGATTTAATGGCTCTGACACCTGTTCAATGGGCCAAACTGTACAGGTCCGGGTCAACCCGCTCATCAACCTGCAAACCTCGCCTCCTGATACCTCCATTTGCGAGCCTGTGGATGTGACACTCATGGCGGTGAGCAGTTCTGGAATTATCACCGGATACGAGTGGTACAATGAAGCGGGCATCCCCATTGCCAGCGAGAGCGAAATTACCATTACGCCGGAAGCCACGGAGATGTATTATGTCACCGCCACCGATACTCTCGGATGCAGGGATACCGCTGAGGTAAACATTTTTGCCTACCCCATCGATATCAATCTCGACGACCGTAATAATTTCTGCGTTGAAGATGGTCCACTGACCATCACGCTGGGTAACAACGCCCCGGCACAAATTCTCACCGTAACATGGCAACCTGATCAGTACATCCCCGAGGTGCTGGCAAATGGCACCATCATAGTTGTGGATATCCCCGATACCACTGTTTTCACAGCTCAAATCACCAACCAGTTCGGCTGCACGGCAATTGACAGCATGACGGTTTATTATTTCGACATCGAGCTTACTTTGGATGAAATTACAGCTTCGGAAGACACCATCATCTTGCACTCCGGCGAGTTCTCACAACTGAACATCAATTACGACCCAACTTACAGCTACCAATGGGAACCGGCCGCAGGGCTCGACGACCCCAGCGTGCACAACCCCATCGCTATGCCGGAGGTGACCACCACATACACCGTCACGGTTATCGATGATGGTGGGTGCATGGCTACGAGGGAGATTACCATTTACGTCATCGACCCGGAATGCCGGGAACCGAATATTTTCATTCCCAACGCTTTTACACCCAATGGAGACGGCCACAACGACGTGCTTTACGTGCGTGCCAACATTCTCGAATCTCTCGAGTTTGCCGTGTACAACAGATGGGGCCAAAAGGTGTTTGAAACAACCGACCAATCCATCGGCTGGGACGGCACCTTCAAAGGCAAACTCATGACCCCGGATACATATGGTTTCTATGTAAAAGGGAAGTGTTACAACGGGGAAGAATATTTCAAAAAAGGCAACATTCTACTTCTTCGCTGAATAGTGGCGAGAGGTGATGCTTCCCATCACCTCTCGCTATTCACATTGTCATTTATTAAGATTTTCCCACCAGAAGGTCATCATTGGGATTTATTGAATGATGCTATTAGTTTTGCAGACGTAAAACGGGGCAGGCTCTTGCCCCGTTCCATTAGTTTTGAACGGATACCCGATAGGCGGGAACTCATAAAGCACATGAAAGTCACCGATTATTTTGCGAATGCACAGGGGCAAACCCTGGTTTCCTTCGAAATATTGCCACCGCTGAAAGGCGGGGTCATGTCTGACATTTTCGATACCCTCGACCCCTTGATGGAGTTCAAACCGCCATTTATCGATGTCACCTACCACCGCGAGGAGTTTGTTTATAAAAAAATGCCGAGTGGCTATTTTGAAAAGATAGCCATCCGCAAACGACCTGGCACGGTGGGCATTTGTGCCGCCATCATGCACCGTTATGGCGTGGATGCAGTGCCGCATTTGATTTGCGGAGGATTTACAAAAGAGGAAACGGAAAACGCACTGATAGATCTCAACTTCCTCAACATTAATAACGTGCTCGCCCTGCGGGGCGACGCCCAGGGTTTCGACGATAAGTTCATACCAGAGCCGGGGGGCAACAAATTTGCCTTTGACCTAGTGAGGCAAATTGTGAGCATGAACCAAGGCAAATATCTCGACGATAACATCGAGGATGGCGCCAAAACAGATTTTAGTATTGGCATCGCCGGCTACCCGGAAAAGCATTTCGAAGCACCCAACCTAAAATTGGACCTGCAATATTTGAAAGCCAAAGTCGATGCTGGAGCAGAATACATAGTCACCCAGATGTTTTTTAACAACAAAAAGTACTTCGACTACGTGGCAGAATGTCGAAAAGAGGGTATTAATGTGCCCATCGTGCCTGGTCTGAAGCCACTTACAAAAGCCCACCAGCTCACTTCCATCCCCCGCAATTTTTACGTAGATATTCCCGAAGAATTATCCATTGAAATGGGCAAAGCCAAAACCGCAGATGCCCGCATCGAAGTAGGAGTCGAATGGTGCACCATGCAATCGAAAGAACTGAAAGAAAGTGGGGTGCCCTGCCTCCATTATTACACCATGGGTGACGCTGATACCATCAGAAGAGTCGCCGAGGCAGTGCTCTGAAAGTTCCATTCTTTCATTCAAAATGGTACCTGTTTAGGTAGAGAGGGGAGAAGGAGATGGGAAAAACAAACATTTGACTCGTCCTAAAATAGCTTTGTACTAAAACGAGTTAAATTTAGACACGCAGGGAGCATTTATAATTTTATTTCATTGATTTTCTTTAAGTTGCAAACTTTAACCAGGTGAATAAAATTTAATCGGACTTTTTTTTTCTCAAAAAAAGACGCCATATTACCCACCAACGACCACTTCTTTCGCTTTTTGTTTTTTCAGAGTGCTGGGACAAACGTAATCCGTCGTCTCAAACAATCCAGATTCAAGAATAGCCTCGAATCCTCCCAGAACATTGGTGACATCCCCAAACCCTCTGGCCCTCACAATAGAAGCGGCTATCAGTGAACGATATCCGCTGGCGCAGTAAAGAAAGTATTTTTCACCTTTGCCGATTTCATCAGAATAATCGTTGAGGAAATCGAGCGGCATACTGACGGCTTCTTTCACGTGTTCTGCAGCGTATTCGCCCGGACGCCGTAAATCCAATACAAGCTCGGGTCCATATTTTTCCACTGCTTTAGCGAGTCCTACGGGCGATATAGAGCCAACGGAATCCACCTCTTTGCCAGCTTTCTTCCAGGTGTCGAAGCCACCGCCAAGATATCCCACCACGTTGTCGAAACCAACGCGGGAAAGGCGGGTAATGGCTTCTTCTTCCTGCCCTGCAGCCACCACGAGAGCCAGTGGCTGGTTCACATCGGCGATGAGTGCACCTACCCATGGAGCGAAACTGCCATCCAAGCCAATGAAGATGGAATTGGGGATGAACCCCTGCGCAAAATCTTCGCGGTTGCGCACGTCGAGTATTACGGCTCCGGTGGTGTTTACCACCTCTTCGAATGCAGCAGGGGGCAGGGCCGTGGCTGCGCGCTGCATTACGGTGTCGAGGCTGGCATAACCCTCTTTGTTCATTCGCACGTTTTGCGGGAAGTATTTTGGCGGAGCCAAAAGCCCGGCCGTTACTTCTCCAATGAATTCTTCTTTGGTCATGTCGGCGCGAAGGGCATAATTCGTTGCCTTTTGTGCGCCAATGGTGGAGACAGTTTCGCTCGACATGTTTTTGCCGCAGGCTGAACCCGCTCCATGCGCCGGGGACACGGTGACCTCGTCGGAGAGCGGCATCAATTTGTTGCGAAGGCTGTCGTAGAGGTGTCCGGCGAGGCCGGCTATGGTGAGGTTCGATTTCTGCGCCAGGTCGGGCCGGCCCACGTCGCCTATGAACAGGGTGTCGCCGGTGAAAACTGCCTGGTCGTTGCCGTCTTTATCGCGGAGAAGATAGCAGGTGCTTTCCATCGTATGGCCGGGCGTGTGCAGCGCCACGAAAGTCAATTCACCAACCTGAAAGGTTTCGCCGTCCTTGGCAATCAGGGCTTCGAAGCGAGGTTGCGCATTGGGGCCATACACGATTGTAGCTCCGGTTTTTTTGGCCAAATCCAGATGGCCCGACACGAAGTCGGCATGGAAGTGGGTTTCGAAAACGTACTTGATTTTGGCACCATTTTCAGCAGCCCGGCCGATGTAGGGTTGCACCTCCCGCAATGGGTCAATGATGACGGCCTCTCCGTTGCTTTCGATGTAATAGGTTCCCTGGGCCAGGCAGCCCGTATAGATTTGTTCGATCTTCATTGTACGTGTTTTTATTTGCTGTTGTTCACTCCGGACAAGAGAGTTGTGTTGAAAAATGTTTTGCAAAGATGACAAAAGTCACCTTTGCCGTTAGGCACAATTGTCACAAATACGGGAATTGAGGGGCTTCTGCGTTGCTTCCGGGTGCTTGCGCAAAATCAAAGTATTTCTATCCGGTTGCGATAAGTTTTAATCTTATTCATACCCTCCAATTTTTTCAAAAGCCTTGTAACAACTTCCCGTGAGGTGCTCAACTCATCAGCTAATTCCTGGTGGGTGGAATAGACATAGCGTTTTTCCTGCAGGCCGGCTTTCTTTTTCAGCAGGCGCCACAGGCGCTCGTCCATTTTGCGAAAGGCGAGACTATCCACAGCCTCCAGCATGTCGTCGAAGCGCAGTTGATAGGTTTGAAAGACGAAGTTCTTCCACGATGGGAAAACTCCCAGCCATTCATCTAACTTTTCTACGGGTATTAAAACCAGTTCAGTATCTTCTTCGGCTACAGCGCGGACAGAACTTGGACGGTTGGCCACACAGCAGGTGAGCGACATGGCGCAGGTGTCGCCAGGTTGCAGAAAATAGAGGAAGGCCTCACTGCCCTTCTCCTCCTGCCGCATGATTTTAAGGCTTCCCGTTAAAATGATCGGAATGGAACGCACGTACATGCCCGGACGCATCAGCTCTTCACCCGCTTTCAGCTTTTTAACGACGCCGTTTTTTTCAATTTCCTCGATGAGGCGTGGCTCGAAATCGAAAGATGGGTGGTGTTGCGTGCTAATCATTGATTGTATAGTTGTTCAGGGCAAAGGTAAGGGACGTGTCGTAAATAACTTACCGTTTTATTTGGCCTCTTTAAGTTGCTGACAGCGTTGACGAAACAGTTGCGTAGCCTCACTATGCGCCTTTTCACCGCCTCGTCAGCCACAAAAATAGTCTCGCCTAAACCGGCAACATATATACGGCGCGTCCTTAAGGCGCTGCAACTAAACTTCCAACGGTGTCCTGCACGGCTGCGGCATTGATTTCAAAGCTGCTCTCCACGCCGTTTTCACCCACCGTAATAAAGTTTTCGCCATACCGTGGCAGCAGGCTGTACTCGTCGGAGTTGATGATGTCGAGGCAATACTTTTCAGCTTGGGCATAGTCTTTTTGACAACCGGACAGAAGGTAGATACCAGAACTCAACAGGAAGATTATAAATATAAGGTGAATTTTTCATCGTGCTTTTTCAATGTAGACATACCGGAGAGGGATAAGTGTCGGGTTCGAGCCGCACAGCAGGGGCGGAGGCAGGCTTTATCTGAGATGAGTTCCTTTTTCCTTTTTCAGGGGCAGGTATTGTTGAAAATGGTCGTTGAGTGGCTGCATCCGGCGAGGGTAGCTAATTCATGTCTTTGGAATGGTGGGTAATGGATGCAGCCTCTGCGCTCAATTCATCTGCCGGTACTCTCCCAAATATACCCCTGCTTTGCTATGAACCTCTTGGCGAATCAGGTTCTCCACGCCAGCTGAGATTTGAAAAAAAATGCCATACAAAGTACAAAAGCTTGATTTTTATAGAAAGAGACCAGCAACCTGATTAAATTTATGCTAACCAAACCAATCTCCAACATGAAACAAACCCACTGCCAACTTCATCTGCTTGCACTACTGCTGTTGCCGTTACTTTCATCCGCACAGACTTTCAACCACCTTTACCCAAGCGGCGGTGACAGGCCGGGCATCTTGGCGGAGCCCGCCAATGGAGGCTACCGGATGATAGTCAATAATAACCCGCTGGAAGATTCGGTCATATTCATAACCCTTCAGACCAATGCTTTGGGTGTCCAATCCAATGCCGATTCAGTTCTGTTTGACAATGCTTTCCCTGGCAACGGCCGGTATCAGCGCCTTTCCGACGGCAAATTTGCTTTTACCCAAGTAGCAGATCTTAATGATTTAGCCCTTACTAAAAAGGAAGCGGACGGAACGGTACTTTGGTCTCATGTGTACGATTTACCCTTCTACTACAGTGTTTTACCAGGCAAAGTGGTGGAAGGTAATGGAGGTGAGTTATTCATATATGGGTACTTGCGCATGCCATTCACAAATAATGGCCGGTTCTATGTAGTCAAGACCAACAACGATGGGGAAGAGTTTTGGGTCAAAATAATTTCGGCCAATGGCAACGACGAGACCGCCTACCCTAATGTGGAGGGTGGGGCGGCTACTTCAGACGGAGGTTTCCTGATGATGGGAACAAATTTCGAGGGGCATAACAAAATTTTGTTCCATTTTGATGCTGACAGCAACGGCTCCCTGGTGACGGAAAAATATACACACAATGTCAGTCCCTCGCTAGTCGCAGAGGGCAGTCCAGGCAAAGCTGTTTTTACATACAGTTATTCTTCAGGCACTGCCAACGTCGCAGCTATGATAGTCCAGTACGATGTGGCATCGGGCGATATGGACTGGCAACTGGAATTGAACCCTTTCGATACCCCCGTTTTTCCACAGCAGTCTTTCATCAAGGCTCTTTCCAAAACCAGTGATGGGGGCTATCTCGTGGCAGGCCATGGTAGCGCCACCTGGCAAGCGGAGCGATTCTTCCTGGCCAAAGTGAACAGCACGGGCCAGCTT
>CAZPHZ010000187.1:0-6870 GCA_964586035.1 uncultured Saprospiraceae bacterium | reverse complement strand
GCATTCCCACCATAGAAGCCAAAACCGCACTGGCGAAGCAGGAAGCCGGCGGGGTTTGCATCTGGGAGTTGGGGCAGGATGCTTTCAACGAATACTCGCTGCTGCAGGCCATCCATGGCGTGCTTGTGGTGGGCACAAACATGCCGGATGCCCAAAATCCAATCGTTGTTTACCCAAATCCTTTTGAAGAAACCCTAACGGTTCGGGGCCTGGAATATGAGACTGCACAACTTTCCCTCTCCTGCCTTGACGGCCGAACGGTTTTTCTGCGTAAAACCGGTGCCTCCGTTGATCAAACCTTTAGCACTTGCGGCTTGCCACCGGGCATGTATTTTTTGGCCGCAAAAACCAATGAGGAACTTTATATTTATAAGGTGATAAAAAACTAAGTCATTGCCACCGTTTCTTGAATACCTGTTGTTTTACATTTTAAGGCGGCGCCATGGCAGTTCTTTGTGCTTGCGAAATAACCCCCTGGCAGCTTTATGGCAGGCTGTTTCAGAGGTAGCTGCCGCTTATTCAATGATTTTTACACACACGAAATCAACACTGTTCCCTGTTTCGGAGCAATTTCCTTCCTTTGTAGAACACTAATGGCAGCAGTCGTTCTTATTTTGGTTTTTTAAAAACCGTTTTTACCAAACAGACAATACATGGCAAAACAGCATCCACAGCCAGAGCAGCCCGACCACCCTGAAAAGCGTGGCCCTTTCGGCGGCAAAAATATTTCATGGATATACTTCCTTATCATCGGGTTTTTGCTATTTGAAATATCTTACTCGTTTTTCAAATCAAAACCTGAGGAGATCAGCCTCACACAGTTCCGGCAGGAAATGTTAACCAACCACGACGTCGAAAAAGTTGTAGTCGTCAACAAAGAATCGGCAGAGATATTTATCAAAAAGAATAAGCTGGGAAATGGTAGCTATTCTAAATTCAAGAGTTCCCAACCCGGGCCACATTACGTCGCATCAATCGGCTCGTTGGAAAAGTTCGAAGAAATGATCGACACAGCGCAGGAGGGGGAATCGGAGCACATTGAGGTTCGCTATGAAAAACGCACCGATTGGCTGAGCAATATCTTTGCCTGGTTCCTGCCTTTTATCCTCATCATCGCTCTGTGGATTTTTATCATGAATCGCATGAGGCCTGGCGGGCTGGGAGGGGGCAACAATCCATTCGATTTTGGAAAATCCTCCGCAAAGGCATTTAAAAAGCAAACGGGCTCGGTGACTTTCGAAGATATAGCCGGGCTTGAAGAGGTAAAAGTGGAAGTGCGCGAAGTGGTAGATTTTCTGAAAGATTCAGAAAAATACACAAAACTCGGTGCCAAGATACCAAAAGGAGTGCTCCTCGTCGGTCCTCCAGGTACCGGAAAGACATTGCTTGCCAAAGCCGTGGCTGGCGAAGCTGACGTGCCGTTCTTTTCCATGTCGGGTTCCGAGTTTGTAGAGATGTTCGTCGGGGTTGGGGCCTCGCGGGTGCGCGACCTGTTTCGAAAAGCCAAGCAAAGCGCTCCGAGCATCATTTTTATAGATGAAATAGACGCCATCGGCCGTAGCCGCGGACGGGCGGCGTCGTTTCAAACCAACGACGAGCGAGAAAATACCCTGAACCAACTCCTGACGGAGATGGACGGCTTCGGTGCAAATGCCGGCGTCATCGTTTTGGCCGCCACCAACCGTGGCGAGGTCCTCGACCGTGCGCTCCTGCGGCCGGGTCGTTTCGACCGGCAGATTTATCTGGAGTTGCCAACTGTGGTTGAGCGCAAAGCTATTTTCCGCGTACATATCAAGCCGTTAAAATTGGGCAAAGACATTGACCTCGATGTATTGTCGGCCCAAACCCCTGGCTTTTCTGGTGCTGACATCGCGAACATTTGCAACGAATCAGCATTGATTGCTGCCCGTCAGGGCAGAAAGACGGTTACCATGAAAAACTTCTTCGACGCCACCGATCGCGTCATCGCGGGATTAGAGAAAAAGAGTAAAATCATCTCGGATAGTGAGAAAAAGATTGTGGCGTATCACGAAGCAGGTCACGCCATAGTTAGTTGGTTCCTGCCCAATGC
Organism: uncultured Saprospiraceae bacterium; assembly: GCA_964586035.1. GTDB lineage: Bacteria > Bacteroidota > Bacteroidia > Chitinophagales > Saprospiraceae > UBA6168. The sequence continues at coordinate 4,799 of CAZPHZ010000187.1, read as the reverse complement.
CGACCGGCTGTTGAAGGTATCCATAGTGCCGCGTGGCAAATCGCTCGGGGCTGCCTGGTACCTGCCGCAAGAGCAAATGCTGTACACCAAGGCACAGTTTCAGGACCGGCTTTGCGCAGCTTTGGGCGGGAGGGCTTCTGAAGAGGTCGTGTTCGGTGAGATTACCTCGGGTGCGCTCGACGATCTGGAAAAAGTGACCAAACAGGCATACATGATGGTAGCCTATTACGGCCTTAACAAGAAAATCGGGAATATCAGCTTTTACGACAGCACGGGCCGCAATGAGCAAAGTTTCCAAAAGCCGTACAGCGAGGCCACCGGCCAAAAAATAGATGATGAAGTGAGTAAACTCGTCGAAGAATCTTATAAACGCACAAAAACAATTTTGAAAAATCATCGCACCGAACTCGACGCATTAGCCAGCCGGTTGCTCGAAAAAGAGGTGGTTTTCAAAAAGGACCTGGAGGAAATATTTGGCCTGCGGCCAACCAAAGAAAAAGAGGAAACGGGCTGACCGTTGGTTATTTGTCGAACTGCACCACCACGTCTTCTTTCAGCCGTTCGATGAGCCATGGCCTGCCTGCGGGGACCCTGGCCACGAGACGGATGTAGTGGTTCGGAAGGTAATCCACGCGGTAGAGATAGTTTGCGCCGCCGGTGACATCTAAGAATTGGGCTTCGTAATAATCGTCACCGAAAGAGGAGGAGATGACCGTGATTTCGCCAGAAAATTTTTCCAGTGCCGCTTCGAATAAGGCTTTTGGCGTTTTCCCGGGTTGGCTTGGAATGGCCCTCACCGATACATCCGAAAGTTGGTCCTTCGTCTTTAGCCGGATGCCGGTGCCGTCTGTAAACTCTTCTTTCAACGGCAATAAAGACTCCGGGTATTTTACGCAATAGTTATATTCGGAATTGCAGTATTGATGTACCGCACGGGGAGTCTGGCTTTTTTCGTAACCGGCAGAATGGAACAAAACAGGCAGGCTCAAAAGAAACGTGTAAGTCAGAATTGTATTCATTATGGTGGCGTGTTGTTATCTCATTGCCCCGCAACGCTGCACAACCAGTGCCAAAAAAGTGGCGTGGGATTTCTCTAATAATGAAAAAAACTACTCAGGGGTTCACTTTTCGTCCATTTTTTCCACTCCAGTCCACTCGTCGCCTGTACCCTCGATGAGAAAATGAGCGGCTCTTTTCAGGTAGTGACTGGCCACGCGGTCAGCCGGATTTGCCGTGATGACCTTCTTAAGGTTTAAAGCTGCTTCCGCAAAGTTTTTTGCAAAGAACTCCTCCAATCCCTGGCGGAATAGTGCGGCGGTTTCTCTCTTATGCTCCGCAATATGTGGCTCGTCTCCATCGAAAAATTCGTACACATTCATCACTCCTTCGCGGCCTTTTACCTGCACCCGGCCAAGGAAGCGCGAATTGTAGCGGTACGAATGGCTGATACCTGCCATTGTGTCTTCGCTCGCAATGATGGAAACCCCGAAGATTTTGGTAAGTCCCTCCAGCCGCGAAGCTGAATTGACCACATCGGAAATCACGGTGACATCGTGGCGCTTCTCGTCTCCGATTACCCCGAGCATCAAGGAGCCTGTATGAATGCCAATGCCAATCTTGACGGTAGTGCGTCCTTTAATTGCGCGCGCTTCATTGTATTTCAGGAGTTGTTGCTGCATCCCGATGGCGGCGTTCATTCCGTCCTCCGGGTTGGGGAAAAGAGACATGATACCGTCACCGTAGTACTGGCTGATGAATCCGCCGTTGCTGGTGATGCAAGGACCGAGGCGGCGCAGGTAGGCATTGATGAAGTTGAAATTATCTTCCGGCGACATGGTCTCCGACAAGGTGGCGTATTCCCTGATGTCGGAAAACAACACCGTCATTTCCTGCTGTTTTTGTTCGCCAAGACGCACGTCGAGGATACTCTCGAGGCCCAGTGTGCGCAAAAACTGGCGCGGCACGAACCTGGCGTAGGCTTTATTCAGGTCGGAGAGATGGTCGTATAGCTGCGCGTTTTTAATGGACACCGCCATTTGCGACGACAGCAATTGCAGCGTTTCCACCAATCGCGGCTTGAATGCGCCGGTAGTTACATTGTTTTCGAGGTAAAGGATGCCCGCTATTTTACCCTGGTGCATCAGCGGCATACCGAAGATGGATTTTGGGTGGTTGTTCAAGATATAAGCATCCTTTTGGAATCTGGTCTCCTTTCCCACATCGTCGATGGAAAGAGTTTTCCCCGAGCGGATGAGGTAATTTAGTACCGGCAGAGGGGCATCACTGGTTTTGTCAACGGGGATGCCCTGCATGACCGTTGCCCCTTCGCCGAGGATGCCTGTGGCTTCCACCTGCCAATGGCCTTCATCGTTTAGTACCAATACGGCTTTCTGTGCCCCGGCATTTTCCAATAAGATGTCCACCATTTTTGTGAGGAGGTTTTCAAGGACAATTTCTCCCGAAAGGGTTTGCGAGGCCTTTACGATACTGTGAAAATCCAGCTCATTGGATCCATTCGACGAGGTGAAGTGGCTGGCGGTATCCATACCGGTCATCGTCACGCTTTGATTGCTTTCCAATTTTTGAGAAAAATGGATGGGGAATTCCTCTTCCAGCAGTAGCGCTTTGCGTGTAGCGCCCCATCTCAAGTAGTTGTGGTGGGCCTCGAACAAGTGCGGCCGGCCGTAGATTACGGAACCCCGGCCCAGCATAAATCTGGCAGCCAGTTCGTTGGTCAGCGCCTCTTCATTGACGTAGCCGTACTCCTGAGCTGATTCTATGGCCTCATTGTACAGCCGCATGGCGTCGAGGTCCTCACCCTCCAGGCGGGCAAGTTCTGCCTTTATCAAAAGGTATTTATGCCGGAAGTTTTCGGGGCAATTTTTCGACCAAATCTCGAACTGCGCGAGGCTCGTCATTGCCACTTCGAGGTGAGCCTCCTGCTCCTCTAATTCGTCTTTTGCGCAGAGCGCCAATGAAACTAAGGCAAGCGTGAAATGGAAGGTGGTAATACCGGCGGCATTGCCCGAAAGGGCCGCGATCATGTCTTTGGCCTGGTCCAGGCTTTGTTGAGCCGCCTCGAATTGCTTGTACAAGTACAGGATTTTAGCTTTGAAAACATTGTAGGTGCAGATAGAGTAATAATCCTTACCGGCGGCACATTCTTCCAAAAACTGTTGCTCGGAGAGCTCTTGGCTCTCAAACACAGTAACGCTGCCGTTTTCATCTGTGAGGTTGCGCAAGAGCATATTCATGCCCTGCAGAGAATTGTACGCCAGGTCGTGTTTTATTTTTTTGGCAAAATGAAGATTGGCGGGCAGTTCTTCCAGCAGGCCGGGCAGGGTAGGGGAGCCGGAGTAGAAACGGTTGTAAAATGGATGGAAAATGGTGTAACCGGTAAAAATAACCTCTCCGCTGTCGAGCGACGCCTGGTGGCTCTCGCGGTTGATGCTCTCCGTGTCGCGATAATGCGTGCGCCAGGGGCTGACGTAGTTGGCGATGAGGTGAAGCGACCGGCCTTTGTGGCGCAACGACTGTCGCTCAAATTTTTCGCCAAGCCGCCTCGACAAATCGCTGCAAGGGAAGGCAGAGTCGTAATTTCCCAGGATGCAAAATATCAGCCCCAGCTCCGAAAAGGCGTATCCCGTTTCCGGAGCGTTTCCATATTCAATGGACAGCCGTACCTTCAGTAGCACGTGCAATATCCAAAGGTTGACCTGCCCCGACACATAGGTGGGCATGGACAAGTTGTCGAGAATTTTCAGAATGGCCAGCTTTTTCGGATCGGTGAGCGTGGGGTTATCGTAAATGGCAGCGATGCCGTTTTTAGCAAAATGCTCCGCAATCCAGCCCATATTTTCACCAATGCGGCGATCCAGGTCATCGTCGGGAAACTCGAAACCGAGCAGTGTTAAGCCCTTTCGTGCCGTGGAGATGGCCTCCGGATATTGCGAGGAAAGTGACTGCCGGAGCATGAGCAGATAATAAATGTCCGACTTTTCGAACGGTGTCCGGGCATTTTTGAGGCAGGTGGTAATGAGCTGTTCGCTTCGCTCCAAATCACCGTGTAGATACTACGTCTCCGCCGCCATTTTGTGAATCGAAAGGGCCAATTCGAAGTGTTGTTTCCATCCGGCATTGCCGAGCAGGTCCAGTGCCGTGCCGAGGTAGTCACGTGCCGATTCGATGGCAGAGGAGGCCTTGGCCTTTTTTCCGGCCAGCAGATTGAGAGCTGCGAGTTCCGTTTTTTCTTTTTTGGTGGTAATGAGGTCTTTGCTGTAATTCAACTGGTTGACAATGTCAAAAACGTCCTCTTCGTGGTTGCCGGAGTTTTTGAGCCGGAGGCGGCCAATGCGCAGATGCGTGGCTTTTTTTTCCTTGTCTCCAATGAGTGAATAGGCGGCCTGCTGTACACGGTCGTGCAAAAAACGGAACGACACCTCAAATTGAAGGTCATTTTCATCCTCCACCACGGCGAGCATTTTGCTGATTCTTTTGGGCGACGGTGAAGTTGACCAAAGCACGCACGACGACCTGGACGTCGTCCCCGACTCGACCCCTTAGTTCCGGCAATCCCTTCGCCGCGTCTGTCGGGAGCGTGCGGGGCACGAGAAGAGGTCGGAGCCAGACCGCGCTGTCGCGGGCCTTGAATGTCGAGTGGATCGAAGGATCCGTTGCCATGGTAACCATGCGCCCCTATCGGCCCGAGGTGGTGCCAGACTGAACCTCGATTCAGCGTAGAGCTCGGACCCAGGCGGCTTTCACAACAACTGGGACGGATTGAGCAGCACAGCCAGGCA
>CAZPHZ010000186.1:0-6889 GCA_964586035.1 uncultured Saprospiraceae bacterium | reverse complement strand
CGGTGCGGGCGTGGGTCTCATAAACAAGATGAAGCCCTACACCCTGCAAGCCCAGGGTCTCAATCCCGCCGACGCCAACCCCCCCCTCGGCTTCGACGTGGATGCCCGCCAGTACGATCTCGCCGTGGAAATACTCAATGACCTCGGCATTCGCAGCATCCATTTGCTGACCAACAACCCATTGAAAATAGAAGCTATCGAACATTCGAGCATTGAAATCGTGAGCCGCGTGCCGCTCATCATCGAGCCGCGAAAAGAAAATCATTTTTATCTAAAAACTAAAAGTGAACTGATGGGGCATTTGCTAAAAATGTAATAATTCGCCCCGCGAAAAAGCCCCCTTTGGAAGTCTCAATCCGAAGGGGGCTTTTTTTATAGTGATATTGTGATTTATGATTTATATATCGCCGAATTTCTTTACCAGCCAGATTGCCAAAGCCTCTGGTCCCAATAGGCCGTAAATTGAACTGAATGGAACAATGGAACAACAGTACTAAAGCCTCAGCTTTGTAAAAAAAAAACTTAGGAATCGAACAAATATCTAAACAGAAAACATACATTTGCTTGCATCCGTAAACTATATATTCCCAACTAATAATATGGCTAAAAGCAAAACGTATTCTATATTGACTAGGAAACGTTTTTTGCCAAGTAGTCTTAAATCTACCATTATGAAAAAGTATTTACTAGTTGTTTGCTTAACGGGGTTTTGCTCCTTATTTCTTCAAGATGCCTTCGGTCAGAATTACAAATCAGCTGCTGGTATCAGGTTAGGTTCCCCGTGGTCGGCATCTTACAAAACCTTCATTTCAGAGTCTAATGCATTGGAAGTATATGCCGGATACAGGGGTTGGTCTGCCTACCATTGGTTCTCTGTCAATGGTGCATATTTGATACACAAGGCTATTCCGAGCGTTGAGAATCTTCAATGGTACTTCGGTGGCGGTGCAGGTGTTTATTTCTGGAGCTACGATAGTGCCTTTGCCGACGCTAATGATGCTACCAGTTTTTCCATCCAAGGTTATTTGGGGCTTGATTATAAGTTTGCGAATACTCCGGTCAGTATTACCGCAGATTGGGTGCCTACTGTATTTCTCACGGGTTTCGGCAATGGTTTTGGCGCAGGCTATGGCAATCTTGGGGTTCGCTACGTGCTCTCGCAATAACTTTCTTTAAAAAAAAAATTAAGACGGGTCCACATCCACATTCACGCGGACAGTAGAAAAGCCTTCGCCCCGTTGCATCACCCGGGTGGCTTCGCGGATGGTGTTTTTGGCGGCAGCCCAAATGCTGGAATTCATTTCCATTTTTACTAAAATATCGAGGAGAAAATAATTGCGCACCCGCCCGACGGAGGGGACGGATGGCCCCAGCACCCGCTGCCCCAACTTCTGACGGAGCACCTTATAAAAAACCGCTGTGCCGCGATTCAACACTTCGGGTTTTTTATGCTTGAGGGTCACTTTAATGAGACGGCTGAAAGGCGGGTAATGAAAGGATTTCCGTTCCATGATTTCGCGGCTGTAAAATGCGGGGAAGTCGTTGTCGAGCACTTCCCGCAACACCGGGTGCGTCACATTCATGGCCTGCACGATGACCTTTCCACGCTTCCCTCTGCGCCCGGCTCTGCCTGCCACCTGTGTGATAAGTTGAAAACCCCGTTCACTGGAACGAAAATCAGGAAACTGCAAAAGCTGGTCGGCACTGAGCACCCCGACGATGCCGACATTCTCGAAATCCAATCCTTTGGTTACCATTTGCGTACCGACCAGAATCTGGATGCGGCGTTCTTCGAAGTCGTTGATGATGCGCACATGGGCGTCTTTTGTGCGTACGGCGTCGTAATCCATGCGGCCGATGGTGGCGTCCGGCAAATATATTTTTAGTTCATCCTCAATCTTTTGGGTGCCGAAGCCCTGCAATTTCAACTCTATTCCGCCGCAGGCCGGGCAGACGGTGGCAAGCGGGGTGTTATAACCGCAATAATGGCATTGCAAATTGTGGCGGTACTTGTGGTAGGTCATGCTCACATCGCAATGAATGCACTCGGCGTGCCAGCCGCAGGTAGTGCAGCGCAACGTTGGGGCATAGCCCCTGCGGTTTTGAAAGAGGATGGCCTGCTCGCCGCGTTCGAGGGCGGCCTTCAATTCGTCGAGAAGCACGCTGGTAAAATGGCTTTGGAGCTTGCGCTTTTTCGCCTCTTCTTTGGCATCCACTATCACGATTTCAGGCAATTCTATTCCGCCGAAACGCTCCGGCATTTCCACCAATCCATATTTGCCGGTTTTGGCGTTGTAATAGCTTTCGATGGAAGGCGTCGCCGTTCCGAGCACCACCTTTGCCTTGTGCAAATGGGCGAGATAAATGGCAGCGTCACGGCCGTTGTAACGCGGGGCAGGATCCTGCTGCTTGAATGATGTGTCGTGCTCTTCATCCACGACGACAAGGCCGAGATTGGAGAACGGGAGAAAGAGGGCAGAACGGGCACCGAGGATGCAGTTGGCAGACTTCGGACTACAGACTGCCTGCCACACCTCCACGCGTTCATTATTCGTAATCCGGTGGTGATAAACGGTAATACTATCGCCGAATATCTTTTGCAGACGGCTGATAATCTGTGTGGTGAGGGCCACTTCCGGCAACAAATAGAGCACCTGTTCACCCCTGTCAAGGGCCTCGCGGATGAGTTCCACATAAACTCTGGTTTTACCACTGCCGGTAATGCCGTGCAACAGGGCGACGTTTTTTTTCGCAAATGCAGCCTTTAATTCGTCGAGAACCCGGACTTGTTGTTCCGTCAATTCGCCGGCCCCGGCAAGTTCTTCTTCCCGACCGCCCAACCTGCTCACTTCTTTTTCAAAAAGCTCGAAAATGCCCTTTTTCTCCATGGCTTTCAACACGGAAGTGTTAACTCCTGCTTTTTTGCAAACGGCCTGCCGCAAAATGCCATCAGTTGCGGCAAGAGGCGTGTCTTGTTCTTTGGCAAGTTGTACAAAACTGATGAGGGCTTCGGTTTGGCGAACGGCACGGGCGCAAAGTTCAAACGCCTCCTCGAGTTGTTCGGGATGGGAGCGATAGGGTTCTGCAAGGCGTACCGATGCCACCTTTTTGGGCTTGTATTTATCCTTCATCTCCTCGTACAGGTAGATGACCTTTTTCTCCAACAGGCTTTTTATGACGGGCAGTACGGAGGAAATATTGAGGATTTTCCGCACGTCTTCCACGGTGATGGTGTCTTGGATGCCGAGTGCCTCCGCAATGAGAAATTCCCGGTCGTCGAGACCAGCGAGGTTACCATCGTAAAAAGGGCTGAGCACAAGCCGCCGTTCACTGGCCAGCTTGAGATTGGCAGGTAGAGCAGCTTCCATCACTTCTCCCATGGAACAGCAATAGTAACCGGACAGCCACTGCCAGAAATTCATCGTTCGTTCATCGAGCAGGGGTTTGTCGTCGAGAATGGCGAGCAGGGGTTTCACCGAATGGGATGGGGCGGTATGATGCACTTTCAGCAGCAGGCCTGCATAGCGCTTTCTCCCGCCGAATTGAACCTCGGCCCGCACTCCGGGTTGTACCCGGGGCACCAATTCTTCCGGCACGGCATACGTGTACGGCTTGCCCAAGGCCAATGGCAAAATTACATCGGCATAAATGCTGAATGCGGGTTCGGGATGGTAGGTTTCCAATGCCGGATTCGATTGTTCCCCCGGAAGATGATGCTTCCCGAAGGGTGGTTTTAAATATCTGTTTCACTTTCAGTTGGAAGCGATGGACGAAAATCGGCAAAATTGCCCAACCCTGAAATGCAAATGGTGGCGAATTCACCGAAGATGTGCCACCCCGCTTTTGAAGACCTCCAACAAAATATCAATTTCACGTAAATGGGTGCGGAAACACAATACCGCCAGCCGGAGCCACACGACGCCGTCAATGGTGGTCGAGGAAATGAAGACCCTTCCGTCGCGTTGCACTTGCTCCACCAGTCGGAGGTTGAATTCATTGGCATCGCCACTTTCAGGCACGTAGCGGTAAATGCAAACCGACAGGTCGGGGTAAGGCCCCACCTCGAAGCCGGCCTTTTGTATTTCTTCGTAAAAATAGCGGCAGAGCCAGATTTTTTCTTCGAGCGCTGCTTTGAAGGGTTGCAAGCCGTAGAGTTGCAGCGGAAGCCACATGCGCAGACCGCGCCAATGTTTGGTCAGTTCCGGGGAAAGGTCGGCCGGGTTCAGTTCATCGGAGGTGATGTCAGCGTCCTGCATGTAACTTGCGCGGTAGTAATGCGTCGCCATCTGGGCCTTCACATTTTTTATCAAAACCGCTCCCACGCCATACGACAGAAATAACCCTTTGTGTGGATCAATGGCCACCGAGTCGGACTGTTCGATACCTTCGAAAGATTCTTTAATGGCCGAGCCGCCGGGGTTCTCTACATCGGCCAGTAAAAAAAAGCCGCCATAGGCCGCATCCACGTGAAACCAAAGGTCGTGTTCCCGGCAGATGCCGCCGATCTTTTTCAAGGGGTCCATCGCCCCGGGGTCGGTGGTGCCCGCCGGAGCGACGACGAGGAAGGGGGTGAAGCCTGCGGCCCCAGCCTGTTGCACTCTTTTTTTCATTTCAGCGGCATTCATCCGGTAGTGGCCGTCCATCGGCACCGTCCGAACGATAGCTTCTGCCATGCCGCCAATGCGGATGGCTTTGTGCACGCAATGGTGCACCTGCTCTGTGAGATAGATAACCGATGTTCTGACTTTTTCGGTGGTGATTTCTTTGAAATCCCTCGCCGTCACGAAGGCGATGAGGTTGGCGACAGAGCCGCCGCTGGCGAGGTTGCCGAGTGCCGTTTCGGGGTATCCCACGAGCCGGCACATCCAGCGAAGAAGCATGTTTTCAATGCGCACCGCACCGGGGCCGGCAAAGAATATTCCGGCGTATTGGTTGGTCACAGCGGCGAGGTAGTCGCCCATGGCCGTCGGGTAAATGCCGCCGCCGGGGATGTAGCCGAGGTGCCCGCCGGAGGCGGGGTTGAGGCCGCAGCCATGAATGTTTTTTTTCAAAACGCCCAACACTTCTTCCAGCGGTTTCGGTACATCGCCAAAGGAATATTCCGGGATGCCACCGGCACCGTTTTCCGATGGCTGATAAGCTTTGCCCTCTTCGATATGATCCAGAAAATCGTGGGCATAATTCTGAACGCCCCGGTCCCATTCGTCGCGTTGGGTAGGAGTGGGTTCGAGGGTTTTTGCTGTTTGTTCGAGTTGTTGGATGGCCCTTCGCATGAAAATTCTTTTTTTTGAAAACGGGGGTAAATGTACGGGATGGGTGGGTGTTGGGGAATTGTTTTGTGGGGTGAATTTGGGAAATTTGGTCAAGCCGGAATGAGACGAGGTATTCAGTATGGGGTAATTTCGCAGGAAACAGACACCGATAATTCCGGAAATCAAAATGATGTACTTTAGATGAGCATCGGCAAACTTTACATTTTCAAAAAGGATACTGACGCCCCGAAGAATTTTTATGAAGATGTTACCTTTTCTTTTGAAACTACATCAGGAGTAGCTGACGGCAAAGCTTCCGAGGATAATTTTCCCCCCTGAAATATCAGGGCTTCGCTCCAAACGGCTTCAGTTGTTGCCGCCTTTTCATATTGTATTCAGGTATTCTCTTTCTACAAGAAAAACCGCAGGGGTTGTACAAAAAGACATTTTTCCCTAACTTCGCAACGGACGGCTATTGGTCAAGAAATACTTTTTGAAGTAGCCTTCCAAATTCCAAATACCGTTTTTATGAAAATCTTTTCTTTCTTTAAAGCCCCCCCCCCCGCAGGGTTTCTCTGTGCGGCATTCCTAATCCTTTTTTCGCTTAACATGACTGGACAAGTCACAGAAGGAACTTTGACGTTCCAGTCAGGCCCCAACAACCCCTTCGGGTATTCGAGGATGGATGTGGTGTGGAGCAATTTTGATGTGCCCAATACACCAGGCGCAAATTACTGGCTCAACTTCGGCGTGCTCATCAACAATGGCTCTACCACCGGCCAATGTGTGGACGTTGGCTTCACACAGGGTTCAAAACACCCGTCGCTTACAACGGGCACAGTCAGCGCCAGCAGTTCGAGTGTGCAGGTAACGGCAACGAATATCGGCTCTCTGAACCTGACATCGCCGCTCACCCTGTTCAGCATTTATTATGTGGGCAGTCCAGGCACCACGGTCAGCTTCACCTGGCGTACCTCGCCGCCAAACCAGGTGATTGACATCAATAACCCGACCCAGGTATGGTATCCGGCCCTTGGCAGTGCCGCCTCTCAGGCATTCCCTGCCAGAACCATATCCGGAGGAATATACAAACCCCCGTTCACCCAAACCAACTGTGGCGGAGGAACCAATGCCGCAGTGACGGGGGTGACGGTGATGAACTACACGAACGTGGACTGTTCACCAGCCCAACAGAACACTTCTACCATGAACCAGAACAATGGCCAATACTCCTTTGTGGTCAACGAGAAGTTCAACTATACCGTCCAACCGGTGAAGAGCAACAACCCGTCATGTGGCGTGAATACCCTGGACGTGAGCATGGTCCAACAGCATGCCAACGGCAACAGTATTTTTCAATACCCTTGGCAGGTAGTTGCCGGGGATATGGACCTCGACCGGAGAGCATCCACTTACGATGCCGTACTACTACAGAAATTACTCCTCGGCACATTTGTGCCGCCCCATGGGTGGGATTCCTGGACTTTCCCCACGGCGATAGATTACGGCTTGTTCCCGCCGGTGACTTCCCCATCTTACGCTTACCCTCCTTACGACCCCTATTTCAGCTTCATCAACTTGTTGGGCGACCAGCCCTTTAAAAATTTCGTGGGAATCAAAAAGGGCGAGGTGGGTGG
>CAZPHZ010000185.1:3893-6897 GCA_964586035.1 uncultured Saprospiraceae bacterium | reverse complement strand
ACCGCCGAAATGATTGAGAATCTTGCCGCTCCCTGCCCCGCCGATACGCTGACCGGCAAATTTGAGACCGTACCCGGCGACCCGCTCGGGGTAAAGATTTACACCCTCGGCAATGGCATGAAACTCTACATGAGCGTCAACGATGCCGAGCCCCGTATTTACACCAATATCCCCGTGCGGGCAGGCTCTAAATACGACCCCGCCGAAACTACCGGCCTGGCGCATTATCTGGAACACATGATGTTCAAGGGCACCGATAAAATCGGGACTCTCGACTGGGCGAAAGAGCAGGTATTTTTACAAAAAATATCCAACCTCTATGAGCAACATCGTTTCGAAAAGGACCCTGAAAAGCGCAAAGCCATTTATAAACAAATAGACGAAACCTCGGGGGAAGCTGCCAAGTTAGTGGCTGCCAATGAGTACGATAAGCTCGTCAGCTCTTTGGGTGCCAAAGACACCAATGCCTATACATGGGTGGAACAAACGGTGTATTTAAATGACATTCCTTCCAACGAGCTTGAGCGATGGATGCGGTTGGAGAGTGAGCGCTTCAAGATGGTGGTGCTTCGCCTTTTTCACACCGAGCTTGAAGCCGTTTACGAAGAGTTTAACATCAATCAGGAAAGGGATTTTCGAAATGTAAGCAAGGTCGTCAACGAGGTGCTCTTTCCCACGCACCCTTATGGAACGCAGACCACCATCGGAAGGGGTGAGCATCTAAAAAATCCCTCTCACGTAAAAATCAAAGAGTATTTCGCCAAATATTACAGACCCAACAATATGGCCATTGTGCTGGCGGGGGACTTCGATCCGGAACAGGCAGTGACCTTGGCAGAAAAATATTTCGGCAGCTTTCAGCCAAAACCCATTCCACCATTTAAATGCGAGCCGCAGCCCGATTTGATGAAAGTGGTGAGAAAGGAGGTGTTCGGCCAGGAAGCTGCCAATGTGAATCTAGCCTGGCGTTTCGATGGCGTAATTTCGAAAGACGCCGACTACCTGGCCATGATTACCCGCCTTCTTTACAATGGCCGGGCCGGGCTGATGGACCTCGATTTGGTACAAAAGCAACAAGTGCTCCAATGCTATGCCCGCACCGCATCGATGAAGGATTTTTCCGTTTTTTCGCTGTACGGCAAACCCCGGGAGGACCAGACATTGGAAGAGGTGGAATCACTGCTACTCGCCGAACTTGAAAAAATCAAGAAAGGTGATTTCGAAGATTGGTTGCCGGAGGCCATTATTAAGGATTTTAAACTCAGCGAGTTAAAAGCCTCCGAGGCCAATGCCGCCCGCGCCAGCCAAATGACCGATGCCTACATTCCCGGCATACGATGGGCCGATTATGTGGGCCGGTTCAAGCGGTTGGAGGCTATCGAAAAGGCAGATATAGTGCGCTTTGCCAACGAGCATTTCAAGGACAATTACGTCGTTGTGTACAAACGCACAGGAGACAACCCCGATGTGTATAAAGTGGAAAATCCAGCCATAACTCCCGTGTCTGTTAATCGTGAAGATACGTCAGAATTCACGGAAAAATTCCTTTCGGAAAAGTCCCCGGGTTTGGAGCCGGTTTTCGTGGATTATGAAAAGGAAATACAAACTCAGGAATTAACATCCTCCATCGAGTTGGATTATGTCAAAAACACGAACAACTCCACTTTTAACCTATGTTACATCTTGGAAATGGGCAAAAACAGCGATCCGGAACTGGCGCTCGCCATCTCCTATCTGCCCTATCTCGGCACCACAAAATATTCACCGGAACAACTCAAGCAGCAGTTTTTTAGACTCGGTGTGAGTTTCGGTGTAAACGTAAACAACGAGCGGTCTTATATCAGCCTGAGCGGCTTAGATGAATCATTAGAAAAAGGCATTGTGTTGTTTGAGCACATTCTGTCGGACGTTGTAGGGAATGAGCCGGCGCTGGCCAATATGGTGGACGATGAACTGCTCCAACGTGAAAATGCCAAAAAGAATAAGAGAACCATATTGCAGGGCGCCATGTACAACTACGCCCGGTATGGAAAGGAATCACCGTTCACCAATCGACTGTCCCCGGCGGAATTGCGGGCGCTGACTCCGCACCAGTTAGTTGAGAAGATAAAGGGTCTCTCTGGTTACGAGCACCGGGTGTTTTATTATGGCTCACAGGAGCGGTCTCGAGTTGCCTTTTTACTCAACGAATACCACCGGACAACCGGAAAACTGGTGCCAGTCATTCCGGCTCGAAAATTTTCGGAGAAGGCTACGGGCGAAAACCAGGTAGTTTTCGTGGACTTCCCAATGGTACAAGCGGATATCATGATGGTCTCTAAGGGAACAGGCCATTTTAACCTCGAAGAATACGAAATGTCGGAATTGTACAACACTTACTTCGGGGCTGGTCTTTCGTCCATCGTGTTTCAGGAAATCAGAGAGTCGAGGGCTTTGGCTTATTCGGCAAGTGCCTTTGTTACCTCGCCTTCCAGGAAAAACGAAGCCCATTATCTGCGGGCCTACGTGGGCACTCATGCCGGAAAGTTGCCTGAGGCTATTCGGGCCATGCAGGGCATCATTGAAGAAATGCCGGTGTCGGAGGCACAAATCGAACATGCCGTTCATTCTATTCTGAAAAAAATAGAAACGAGCCGCATCAAAAAAGAAAATATTTACTGGTCCTACTGGTCCGCCAAGGACCGGGGCATGCATCACGACCTGCGGCGCGATGTATATGATAAAATGAAAAAAACCTCGCCGGAAGACCTCCGGAATTTCCACCAAAAATTCATCAAAGGACGGAACTACACCTTCCTCGTTTTGGGCAGCAAAGAGAGCGTGGACATGAATTACCTCAAGACCATTGGCAAAGTGACGGAGCTGTCGCTCGACGAAGTGTTCGGGTATGAGGCAAAGCCGGGGAAACCCTGAGGCCTGGGAGGATGTAAAAACAGGAGGCGTTCGGCCTTGGGTTGAGAGGGTTGAGAAGGTTGAGAAAAGTTTAGTGAACCCAACTCAACCA
>CAZPHZ010000185.1:0-3793 GCA_964586035.1 uncultured Saprospiraceae bacterium | reverse complement strand
ACCAAAATGGGCACTTTAAGGCCTGGTATTGCATGGCGCATTAGGTCGGAAACGATAGGTTTCACCGTTTCCAACTCGGTCTCCGGCACGTCGAATACCAATTCGTCATGTACCTGAAGAATCATCTTCGTGGCTAATTTTTTTTCATTCAATGCCTTGTGAATGTTAATCATCGCCACTTTGATGAGGTCGGCGGCAGTGCCCTGAATGGGCGTATTGATGGCCACCCGTTCGGCGTTGCTGCGGGCGAGGCCGTTGCGGCTGTCAATGTCGCGCAGGTAGCGGCGGCGGCCAAGCAGGGTTTTTACGTAACCGTTTTCGCGGGCAAATTCCACCGTGCTTTCCATGTATTTTTTCAGGCCCTTATACTGTATAAAATAGTTGTCTATCAGCACCTTGGCCTCTGAGCGTTTGATGCCGAGTTGTTGAGAGACGTTGGTGGCCCCTGCACCGTAAATGATGCTAAAATTCACCGTTTTTGCATTGCGCCGCTGGTCGCTCGTCACTTCCTCGAAAGGTACGCCATACACTTTGGCTGCCGTAGCGCGGTGGATGTCCTGCCCTTTTTGAAATGCATCGAGCATGGCCTCGTCCCCGCTGATTTCGGCGATGATACGCAGCTCCACCTGCGAGTAATCGGCGCTGAGCAGAACATGATTATCATCGCGAGAGATGAAAGCCTCTCGAACCCGGCGGCCCTCCGGAGTCTTGATGGGAATATTCTGTAGGTTGGGATTGTTAGACGAAAGGCGGCCGGTGGCAGCAAGTGCCTGGTTGAAAGAACTGTGGACCCGCCCGGTTTTCGGGTTCACCTGCGCGGGCAGTGCATCCACGTAGGTGCTTTTTAGTTTCGACAGGCCGCGGTGCTGCATGATGTCCGCCACGAAAGGGTATTCGGCGGCCAGTTCGGTCAACTTGGCTTCGTCGGTGGAGTATTTTCCCGTCTTGGTTTTGCGCCAGCGGTAGGGTATTTCCATCCGGCCGAAGAGCACTTCCCCAACCTGACTAGGCGAGGCGATGTTGAACCGAACCCCGGCATCGCGTTGGATTTTTTGCTCCAATTCTGAAATCTTTCCCCCCAGTTCAATGGAGTATTTTCTTAAAAAATCGCCGTTGAGGTTGATGCCCTCGAATTCCATATCAACCAAAACTTTCGTGAGCGGTTCTTCTATCGTTTCGTACAGTTCCTGCAAATCCTCCTCTATGAGTTTCGGGGCGAAATAATCGCGAAGCTGAAGCGTGATGTCGGCATCTTCGGCGGCGTATTCAAAAACCCTCTCGACGCTGATGTCGCGCATATTGAGTTGGTTGACGCCCTTTTTACCAATAAGTGTTTCGATGGGAACGGGTTGGTATTTCAGGTAGGCTTCGGCCAGATAGTCCATGCCGTGGCGAAGCTCCGGTTCGATGAGATAATGCGCCATCATCGTATCGAACCAAAAGCCTTTTAGCACCACGCCGTACCATTTCAACATGATGGCGTCGTACTTTATGTTCTGGCCAATCTTTTCAATTTTTTCATTTTCAAAAAGCACTTTAAACTCACGAACAATGTTGTTTGCCTCGTCAGGATCGGAAGGTACCGGCACATACCAGGCCTCTCCGGGTTTGACGGCGAACGACATTCCCACCATCTCGGCGGCGTTGGCATCGATGTTCGTGGTTTCTGTGTCGAAGCAGATTCTGATTGATTTCGAAAGCTTTCCAATGAGTGCTGCTCTTTTCTCTGGCGTATCAGTCAGGTGATATTCGTGGGGCGTATTCTCGATATTTTTTTCGGCCATAGAATGGGCCGGAATGGGGGGTGCCGCCCGGCGGATCCGTGCACTTTCTGCCGTTTCGCCAAACAAATTTCCCTGCCTCCCTACTCCGGCGGCAGTCTTTGCCCCTTCACCTTGGGAAGAGGCTTCCCCGAGAATCTGCGTGGCCATAGTTCTGAATTCCAATTCTTTAAAAATCGCCGCCAGTTCTTCCCGGTCGAATGGTTCGAGATTGAAGTCGCCGCTATCGAATTCAACAGGGGCATCAATGTCAATGCGGGCGAGTTTTTTTGAAAGCAAAGCCTGGTCAGAAAATTCGCGCAATCGCTCCTGATTTTTGCCCTTTATCTTGTCTGTGTTTTGCAAAAGGTTTTCCACGCTGCCAAATTCTGTCAGCATTTTGGAAGCGGTTTTGGGGCCAATGCCTGGAACACCGGGAATGTTGTCGACCGCATCGCCTTGCAAGCCGAGGATGTCCACCACCTGGTCCACGTTTTGGATACCCCAGTTTTCACAGACTTCTTTCTCTCCCCATATTTCTACGTCGTTGCCTTTGCGGCCGGGTTTGTACATAAAAATATTGGGACTGACGAGCTGGCCGTAATCCTTGTCGGGAGTCACCATATACACTTTGAATCCCTCTTGTTCCGCCTTTTTAGATACGGTACCAATTACATCGTCGGCCTCAAAGCGCTCCAATGTTAGGATGGGGATCTTCCACGCCTTGAGGATTTTCTGGATCCAGGGCAGGGCGAAACTGATGTCCTCCGGCTGAGCATCGCGGTTGGCCTTATAGGCAGGATACAAATCTTCCCGGAAGGTTCCGCCCGGCAGATCGAATGACACGGCGAGATGGGTGGGTTTCTGGCTTTTGATTAAATCAGCTAATGTACGCACGAAACCCGCAATGGCACTGGTATTCCAGCCCTTGGAATTGATGAGCGGCCTGGCGATGAATGCGTAATGAGCACGATATACCAATGCGTGCCCATCGAGGAGAAAAAGTCTTTTTTCTTCTGACATGACAGGGTGATTATTGAGCGGGGAAAGATAGGAAAAAGGGAAGAGATGGGACTAACGCATGGGGCAAATGATAGGTCTTCGTCTGTTTGTTTGAGCAGCTTATTCATTCGATGATGACAAATTCGGTTCTTCTGTTTTGACGGCGGCCTGCCTCGGTGTCGTTGGGTGCGAGGGGTGCTGTCTCTCCAAAACCCTTGTAACGCAGGCGGCCGGCGGCGATGCCGTTTTTTATTAAAAAATCATAAACCTCCTTTGCGCGGTTTTCCGACAGGGTGATGTTGTCCGCTTCCGTGCCCACATTGTCGGTGTGGCCGTTGATTTGAATTTTGAGTACAGGATTGTCTTCCAGCAATTTTTTTAGGCGATTCAGCTCTATGAGCGATGCGTTTTTCAGCGCGGCTGAGCCAGTTTCGAAAAATACGTTTTTCAGCACTACGGGTTTCGAGTGGGTGGTGTTGCCTGTGCCCGCCGGGCCGTCTGGAATAGGAATCAGAGCGATATTCAGCAAATAGGGGTTCTCCAATGAGCCGGAATCAGCCAGGGCGAAGTTTTCCGAATAAAAAAGGTATTTTTCTTTAGATACATTGAGCGCATAATCTTTACCGGCGGGCAGGGTGACGAGGAATTCGCCATCGCTGCCGGTGACTGCCGATGTATGCATCTGACTAGTTTCGAGATTGATGAACTCCACACTGGCGGTCAGCTTTTTTCCCGTATCGGCGTCGGTCACAGTTGCTTTCACATAAGTCACTGGTTGAGGACGGGCAGCTTTGTACAGCTCGAAACTGTAAATATCAGTTTTACCATAGCCGCCTTCCATCGTGCTTGAAAAATAGGCCGTTTTGCCATCGAGGCTCACGAAAAAGGCCCCCTCATTGTCTTTCGTATTGACGGGGTAGCCGAGATTTTGCGGCTCTCCCCAAGTGCCATCGGCTTGAAGGCGGGGGAGGAAGAGGTGGGTACGCCCCAGACCGATATTTCCTTTTGACATTAAATAGAGGGTTTGCCCG
>CAZPHZ010000184.1:0-6925 GCA_964586035.1 uncultured Saprospiraceae bacterium | reverse complement strand
GGAGCGGCTGAATTTTGCCCCCGGTACCGTGCGCAACTCGCGCCGGATAACGTGCTCGTGTGTTCTGTCATTGCCTTTAATCACAACCTTGTCGATGGTGGCCTGGGGTCCTTCGAAGATGCGCAGGTCGAGGTCGATGGAGTCATCGGTAACAGCTACTTCCACGGGGTCCACGCTGAAAAACAGGTAGCCATTGTCCATGTATAGTGAGCTTACATCGCGCCCATCCTGGCTGAAGCTGAGGCGTGTGTCGAGCAATTCCTTGTTGTAAACGTCGCCTTTGACGATTCCGAGAACGTTGCCGAGGGTTTTGGAGTCGTAGATGGAATTGCCTTTCCACGTGATATTCCGGAAGTAATATCTGTTGCCCTCATTGAGGTTTATGTGAACCATCACATTCCCTCCCGGCTCCCGCCAAATGCTATCGCTGATGATGGAGGCATCGCGGAATCCCACTTTGTTGAAATATTCGATCAGCGCTTTTTTATCGTCTTCGTAATCTGATTTTATAAGTTTGGAAGAAGCCAGAATGCGCTTTTTACGGCGCGTATTTTTCATCAAACTGCGCAGCTTGCGGTCTTTGATATTTTTATTTCCCGAAAATGTGATGTCCTGTATTTTTATCTTTTTCCCTTTGTCAATATGAAAAATGAGGCGAACGGAATTAATTCTATCGGTATCGGGAACTTCTTCTACCGTAGCTTTCACATCCAGAAGCCCTTTATCTATGTAATGTTTTACAATGGCATTGGCGGCGTTGGATTTTATGGCCTCCGTTACGATTCCGCCTTTCATTAGAAATTTATTGACCTCATCGTTGAGGTCGTCGTGAGCGCCCTTTTTCACCCCGGTAAAAGCGTGGGTGGTGAGGCGGGGACGCTCTGTCACGGCAATTTCCAAAAATATGATGTCGCCGATGGTTCTCTCTTTGTAAATCTGAATATCGGTAAAGAGGCTCAGTTTCCAAAGAGCCTTTATTGCCCGTGGAATTTCTCCTCCCGGAATCCGAATGCGGTCGCCCACCTGGAATCCGGCGATGGAAATGATGGCTGCAGCGTCACTAAACTTTGCTCCGGCAACTTTGACGCCACCAATTTCGTAGTCTTTAGGCTGCGAATAGTCTAATACAGGAATCGTATCCGTGGCGGATTGCGCTTGAGCGGCGAGAGGGGAAAATAAAAATGAAAGGCCAAAAAAGCTGGCAGCAATCGCTGCACGAAAGACCTGGAGTTTTTTATTTTTCAAAGGAAATATTCTTTTCATGCTAAAATTTCAAGCTTTTCAAAAAGAAGTGCAAAGAAACGCAGCTTTACCCAAACTCTTGAAGATACCCGGAAAAAATGTCCCCGAATTGTCTACTAAAGCGGATAAATGGAAAGTGTGGATAGTGGTACCGGAGGTTGTATTCATTTTTGTTCTGGAAACAAAAAGCTAACTCTTGGCCGGCCTACGTAAATATCCGGGAAAAATGGGAGCGTTACATTTAGTTGGTATTTGCCGATATTTGCTGCGCCATTCAAGACATCCCCTCCGGGAGCCGGGACGGTTTTTTCACCCAGCTACCACCGAAACTAATATAAACGGCTATCAAACATCATGACTGATTATTCATTTGTTTTCAACGCCCACCCCGGCTACATAGAGTCGCTGTACCAGCAGTACCGGCAGAACCCGGAAGCCGTGGAAGAAGGCTGGCGCGTATTTTTCAAAGGATTCGAGTTCAATTTGAGCGGAAATGGAAACGGCGCAGTCACTGATGCCGGCCCCTCTGCTATTTCCGAAGAGCAATTGATTAATGAATTGCGGGTCCTTGCCCTCATTTTGGGTTACCGCAGCAGGGCACACCTTCTCTCCACCACCAATCCTCTGAAACCGCGCAAAAACCGTTATCCTTTCCTCGGCCTTTCTGATTTCAAACTTTCAGAAGCCAACCTCGACACTCGTTTTTTGGCAGGTAAACAAATCGGTTTGCCCAACGCTACACTGCGCGAAATTATCGCACGCCTAAAAATGGTTTATTGCGGCAATATCGGCTTCGAGTTTCATCGAATACAAGACCGGAACAAGCGGAGGTGGTTGAAGGACCGCATCGAAAAACACAACCCCGAAAATCAGTTCAACCTCACAATTGAGGAGAAAAAACGAATACTCGAAAAGCTCAATGGAGCCACCATTTTCGAACGGTTTTTACACACCAAATTTGTTGGCCAAAAGCGGTTTTCGCTGGAAGGTGGAGAAACCACCATCGCTGCTCTCGACGCCATCATCACCGCTGCCGTTGACGACCGCGTGGAGGAAGTGGTCATCGGCATGGCGCACCGTGGCCGCCTCAATGTGCTGGCCAATATCATGGGTAAAACCTATGAACAGATATTCTCGGAATTTGAGGGCGACATGCCCGAAGACCAGAGTTTCGGGGACGGCGACGTGAAATACCACCTCGGGTTTTCGTCGATGGTAAAAACTGCACACGACAAACAGGTGTACCTCAAACTAACGCCCAATCCCTCGCACCTGGAAGCTGTCAATCCCGTCGTGGAAGGCTTCTCCCGTGCAAAAGCCGACGTACTCTACAATAGCGACTACGACCGCATTTTGCCCATCCTCCTCCACGGCGATGCCGCCACCGCCGGGCAGGGCATAGTATACGAGGGCATGCAGATGAGCCAGTTGGAAGGCTATTACACCGGCGGCACTATTCACTTTGTCATAAATAACCAAATAGGTTTTACGACAGACTGGGAAGATGCGCGCTCGTCCACGTACTGCACATCGGTGGCAAGCGTGGTGCAGGCTCCCGTCATCCATGTGAATGGCGACGATCCCGAAGCCGTGGTCTTCGCCTGCAAACTCGCCGTGGAATACCGCCAATTTTTCAACAGCGATATTTTCATCGACATGGTTTGCTATCGCAAACACGGACATAATGAAGGCGATGACCCCAAGTTCACGCAGCCCATTTTGTACAACCTCATAAACAAACACGCCGACCCCAGGGAAATTTACAGCCAGCGGCTGATAGATCGTGGCGATGTGCACAAAGAATTGGCCGAGCAGATGGAAAAGGGGTTTTGGAAAAATCTGCAAGCCCGGCTCGACGACGTAAAGCAGCACAAACTGCCATATGAATACCAGGAAAGTGAGCAGGCGTGGCGGGCGTTGCGAAAAAACACTACTCCCGAAGATTACGAAGTTTCACCCGAAACGGGCTACGACCCCAAGGTCATCCGGAAAATATTGAAACACTTGCAAACGATCCCCGAAGGGTTTAACCCTGTGAGTAAAATAAAGCGGATACTGAAATCCTCACATAAGTTATTATCTGAAGATAAACTCGATTGGGGCCTCGGCGAATTATTGGCCTATGGCACCATTCTTCTCGATGGAAATGACGTGAGGCTGAGTGGGCAGGATGTGCGCCGCGGCACTTTTTCCCACCGCCATGCCGTGCTATACGACGAGAAAAACGAGGAGGAATATATCCGCTTGTCGGGAATGCGAAAAGGCCAGGGCCAATTTCGCATTTACAATTCATTGCTTTCGGAATACGGTGTTTTGGGCTTTGAATATGGGTACTCGCTGGCACGCCCAGATGCCCTGGTTATTTGGGAAGCCCAATTCGGCGACTTTGCCAACGGTGCCCAGGTCATCATCGATCAGTTCATCACGGCTGCCGAGCGCAAATGGCAACGCATGAGCGGCCTGTGTCTTTTCCTGCCACACGGATACGAGGGACAGGGACCGGAGCACTCGAGTGGCCGCGTGGAGCGATTTCTTCAGGAATGTGCCCATTACAATATGACGGTGGCCAACGTAACCAGTCCGGCCAACCTGTTCCACCTGCTGCGGCGGCAGCTCGTTAGGGATTTTCGCAAACCGCTGGTTCTGATGACCCCAAAAAGTGGACTACGCCATCCCGGGTTTATTTCCCATGTCAGCGAATTCGCTACCGGCACCCGTTTCCAGGAGATCATTGACGACCCAAACGCCCAGGCGTCAAAGGTCAGGTTGGTCATCATGTGCACCGGCAAAGTATATTTCGACTTATTGGAAAAACAACAGCTTGACAACAGGCAGGATGTGGCCCTTGTGCGTATTGAGCAACTTTATCCATTGCCCCAAAAGCAGTTGGCTGCTCTTTTCAAAAAATACGGAAAGGCAAAATTCCGCTGGGTACAGGAAGAACCGGCAAACATGGGAGCCTGGACATATCTATTGTTTCAGCTGTACAATATAAAGCAATTGGAATTGGTGTCAAGGCCGGCAGCTTCTTCGCCTGCCACGGGCTTCAAAAAACGACATGAGCAGCAGCAGGTTGAGTTAGTAAAGGTGGCTTTTGAATAGAAGCATCGTATTCGAAAAAATTTAGATACGGTGCCTGCCCAAAAGCAGGTCTTTCTTTTTCCCGTATTTGGGAAAAAACTATTTTTGCACCCTTTCGTAGAAAATGCGGCGCAGGCAGAACTTTTTATTGGCCGGTACCGTAGAGTTTCACGCCAAATATTTCTGTTTTGCGGGACTTTCCCAAAATCACCAATGGAATGAAAAGCCCCGGAAACAACCAGCATTAAGCATTGAGCTTCCATAAAATGATAAAAATTACACTTCCAGACGGCACCGTCCGCGATTATCCGAAAGGCTCCAGCGCCATGGACATCGCCAAATCCATCAGCGAAGGATTAGCCCGCAACGTTCTTTCTGCAAAAGTGAACGGTGAGGTATGGGACGCCAATCGCCCCATCGGCACCGACGCCACCCTTCAACTGCTGACCTGGAAAGACGACGATGGCAAAAGCACTTTTTGGCACTCATCGGCCCACCTGATGGCGGAGGCACTGGAGGCAATTTATCCGGGGATAAAATTAGGCATCGGTCCACCCGTGGACAACGGATTCTATTACGACGTGGACCCCGGGGGAACGCAAATATCGAGCGACGATTTTCCCAAAATTGAGGAAAAAATGAAAGAACTTGCCCGGCAAGGCAACATCTACGAGCGCACCGAAGTGGCCAAAGCCGAAGCCATCCGGTATTTCACCGAAAAAGGCGACGAGTACAAACTCGAACTCATCGATGAACTGGAGGATGGCACCATCACCTTTTACAAACAAGGTAACTTCACCGACCTGTGCCGCGGCCCTCACATCCCCGACACTCGTAAAATAAAAGCGGTAAAACTCATGGCTCTCGCCGGGGCCTATTGGCGCGGCGACGAAAAGCGGCAGCAACTCACCCGCGTTTATGGTATTACTTTCCCCAAACAAAAGGAACTGACTGAATACCTCCAAATGCTCGAAGAGGCGAAAAAACGGGACCACCGCAAGCTGGGTGCCGAGCTGGAGTTGTTCATGTTTTCCGAGAAAGTGGGAGCCGGACTGCCCATCTGGCTGCCAAAGGGTACAGCTCTGCGCAGCAGGTTGGAGAATTTCCTGAAAGAAGAGCAAATTAAAAGGGGATACCAGCCTGTAATCACACCCCACATCGGTAAAAAAGAACTCTACGTCACCTCCGGTCATTATGAAAAATACGGCGAAGACAGCTTCCAGCCCATCCACACGCCGCGGGAGGGCGAAGAGTTTTTGCTAAAACCCATGAACTGCCCCCACCATTGCGAAATCTACGGCAACAAACCCCACTCTTACCGGGAGCTACCCATTCGAATCGCAGAGTTCGGCACCGTCTACCGGTACGAGCAGAGTGGTGAGTTGCACGGCTTGACCCGCGTGAGGGGCTTCACTCAGGACGACGCCCACTTGTTTTGCACACCTGACCAGGTGAAAGGTGAGTTCCTCGATGTGCTCGACCTCACCCGGTATGTGCTCAAAAAGTTGGGTTTCGACAATTACACCGCCCAAATCTCACTGCGCGATCCAGAAAATAAAGAGAAGTACATCGGCTCCGACGAGAACTGGGAAAAGGCAGAACAGGCCATCATCGAAGCTGTCACTGAAACAGGCCTGGAGACCATCACCGTACTCGGCGAGGCCGCTTTTTACGGCCCCAAACTCGATTTTATGGTGAAAGATGCGCTCGGCCGCTCGTGGCAACTCGGCACCATTCAGGTAGACTACAACCTGCCCGAACGCTTCAACCTCGAATACATCGGCGCCGACAACCAGCCGCACCGCCCCGTGATGATTCACCGGGCACCTTTCGGCTCCATGGAGCGATTCATCGGCGTGCTCATCGAGCACTGCGCCGGCAAGTTCCCGCTGTGGCTGGCACCGGAGCAGTTAGCCGTCCTGCCCATCAGCGACAAATACAATGACTATGCCCGGACTGTGCAAAATCAGCTCGCTGCTCAAGACATCCGCGGCATCATCGACGACCGTGCGGAAAGCATCGGCCGTAAAATCAGGGATGCCGAATTAAACAAAATTCCCTACATGCTCATCGTTGGGGAAAAAGAGGAGGCCGCCGGCACTGTGGGAGTCCGCCAGCAGGGAGAAGGAGACCTCGGCGCCAAGTCCATCGAAGGATTTGCGGAGTGGTTCAAGAAGCTGCTGTAGATTTTGAATCGCCTAAAAGTGAGAAACGCCTTCTCCGCATCGCACCGGGAAGGCGTTTTTTTTGGCTCTATATGAAATCGTGGGTTAGCCGCATACCCGCTAATTATCTTGCTGCCCCCCTCGGTGAGGGGGGAAATTGGCAATCCAGGTAATTAAGAACCATCCTGGCCAGGATTTTCAAAGAGATGGACTTCAGGAAAGAAATACTTCCCCATTCATTTTCATAAAAAACCTTTTTTTACTTAGCGAGGCCCCATCAATGCGGCAACTTATCGCGCCAATACCCATATGCGAAAGTACCGGTCATGGCGGCGAGCAGAAACACGATAAACACCGTGTAGCCGCTGCCCAACAGCACAAACATCGCGCCGGGGCACACACCCGCGCACGCCCCGCCGAGTGCGCAGAGGGCGGCA
>CAZPHZ010000183.1:0-7055 GCA_964586035.1 uncultured Saprospiraceae bacterium | reverse complement strand
CATAATGTATCTCGCCGGCAGTGAATAATCGCTACTGCGGCTGTCATGGAAAATAGATAGTGGATGTGTGAAGCGCTGGCTGATTTAGCGAGGCGATCGCCCTCATGTATCTCGGGGCACCTGTATTCTTGTTCTTCGCATACTTTGTGCGATATGAGCTAGCTGTGCCAGCGATTTTATTATTTTTGGTGATGATGTACAGGGCCGATCAAGGTTTGAGATGGCCAACACAGAAGATAAATTGTGGCTTGTTGTCAGGCCTTTTTGCGATTGCTGCTATTTGGGTATTCTTATCCGGCGGTCTCGGTATATTTTATCAAAATGGTGACTGGAGCAAGCACCATGCTATTTTGAATTTTCTTTCACGGCAGTCATGGCCGCCGTCATCGCCTTATGGCGTGCATCGCTATTACTTAGGGTGGTATTTGGTGCCTGCTTTAGCAATGAAACTCACTAATGGCCATGGTGGAAATTTGTTTGGCTCGCTTTGGACAACTATTGGCGTGACCATATTTTTTTGGTTGATTGCACCACAATTCAAGACCAAGGTTAAGGCATTTATCGGGGCGCTTATTTTCACGTTGTTCAGTGGGGCAGACATTTGTGGCACCTGGGTAACGAATTATGTGCGTGGCAATACTATGCATTTTGAGTGGTGGAGTGGTTGGATAGAGTATTCCTCGACCACAACGTCGCTATTTTGGGTGCAACAGCATGCGCTGCCTGCTTGGATAGGTGTTGCATTATTGTTGCGCCAAAATAATCGGGGGGAGTTGGATAGAAGCGTAATTCTGCTCTTTATTTTCGTAGGGTTTTGGTCTCCATTTGTAGCAGTAGGTCTTGCGCCATTCGTTTTAGTCATGTCTTTACGGCTGGGCTTGCGTAAAGTGCTGCTAAATTGGCAGGATGGACTTGTTATTGCGCTGATTGGCTTGCCGATAGTCTTTTATCTCTTGACCGATGCGGCAAGCGTTCCGCACGGGCTAATATGGGAAAATAGATGTGTTTCCCCGGGGGGGCCATGTTTTAGCTGGCCCGGCTTGATAATATTTTTGGCTCTAGAGATTGGTGGGGCTGCGCTTGTAATGCTGCTTTGCCGGGTTAACTTGCCTGAGAGTTTTCTGACCACTGCATTAGTTACGCTTACCTTGATTCCATTTTATTTGATTGGAATAAATAATGATTTCGCTATGAGAGCATCTTTGCCAGCGATTGCCATTTTGGCACTGACTTGTAGCTCCGCACTTACTATAGCCAAGTGGCCGCGATTAGTGATTCCTCTAAGTGTACTGATAATCGGTTTAGCCACGCCCGTTTCTGAGGTATACCGTGGACTCTTTATCTCTCGGATTGACTTCGGAAGGTATACGTTTCGAGATGCACTTGCTGGAATAGAGGAAAAAAAATCACAATATTTTTCTACTTCAAAAATTTGGGTGCTCCGTTCAAATTCAGAGAAATAGATGAATTGTGAATACGCAAAAAATTATAAAGGATGTGGGTTATGAAGGCGCAGTACGATGTTGTTATTGTAGGCGGGGGGTTTACAGGATTAACTGCAGGCTTTGTACTCTCAAAAAAGGGACACAAAGTGCGAATAATTGAATCAGACCTCGTTGCCGGTGGGCTGGCAGGGACTTTTCAGTTTTCCGACGGCGTGAGACTAGAGAAGTTTTATCACCATTGGTTTAATAATGATGCCTATGTCCCCGAGCTTGTCAAGGAACTCGGAATGGAGGGTAGTGTGATCACCCTGCCTACTCATACTGGTATGTATTTTAATGGTCGTTTGTGGAAGCTTTCAACGCCGCTTGATTTGCTCCGTTTTACTGCGCTCTCATTTACTGATCGTATTCGACTCGGTTTGTTGGTGTTTCAGGTTCGACGAATCAAGAACTGGAGATCAATTGAACACTTAAGTATACGGGAGTGGCTGGAGGCACTATGCGGTAAAAATGTTTATAGGGTTGTCTGGGAGCCACTGATTAAATCGAAGTTTTCGGTCTATTCGGAATCCGTAAACGCGGTATGGATGTGGAAGAAGTTGGTCCTTCGTGGAAGTACACGCAACGAAAATGGGGGAGAGGAACTTTGCTATTTCAGAGGAGGGTTTGGATGCCTAGCTGATGCAATGGTGAAGGCGATCGAACAGGCAGGTGGGGAAGTTACTCTGGGTAAAAAGGTAACGGGAGTTTGTTCAGAGGGTAATCGTCTGGTTGCGCTAAAAACTGAAGATGACGAGGTGTCCGGTCGGCAATATCTCTTTACGCCTGCATTTCCAATTATCGCCGATATATTTCATGGGGCGGCAGAATCTGGTTGGTTGGAGAGCCTGAGGCGAGTAAGTTACCTCGGTAATATGTGTCTTGTTCTGCGTCTTAAGTATAGTTTATCTGAAACATACTGGCTTAATGTCAATGACCCTGGGTTTCCCTTTGTGGGAGTGATCGAACACACCAATTTTGATACGACCGAAAATTATGGGGGTAACCATATTGCCTTCCTTTCGCGTTATCTCGCAGTGGAGGATCCTGTATGGGGTTACAGTGAAGATCAGTATGTCGATTTTGCTCTGGAGCATCTCAAACGTATGTTTCCTAAATTGGATCGGTCTTGGGTTATTGAGTGCCGTGTTTGGCGCGCGGAATACGCTCAACCTGTTACGGAGAGAAATTATTCGAAATATGTACCAAGCCGAGAAACACCTTTTAGAAATGCATATATTTCCACGATGGCGCAAATTTATCCAGAAGATCGGGGAACGAACTACGCGATCCGAGAGGGACGCGAAATTAGTGATGTATTGATAAAACAATTGGGTTATGGGGCTAAGTGATGATGCGGCTGCCTCAAAAAGTGATCCAGAGATCTGATTGTCTTGTAGTGTTAATGCTGTCTATTGCGATTGCAGCATGGCGTTTTATACCTTATACCTCATCAACGTTTTACGGTGATGATTTATATTTCTATCTTTCAATGATTGATGGGGATTATGGGGCAAGAATATCGGATCTTTTTTTTCTAACTTATCAAGAGCGGTTCAGACCAATTGGTTTTGGTTATGCTGAATTGTTATTCAATTTATTTGGCCCAACACCGATTCCTCATTTAGCTGCGAACTTATTTTTACATGGTCTGAGTGCGGTCTTTGTGTTTGTTATTGTTCGACGGGTCAGTGCAGGAAATTGGCCGCTAGCATTCGCCATGGCACTTGCGGTAGCGAGTTTTCGATTTGCCACAGTGTCGATAACTCAGGTTATTGCTGCAGAAGCCTTGTCATTATTCTTTTTTATGGCGTTAGTTTATTCTGCGCTGCGCGCAAACGAATGTCCACGATTCAGTTTGTCATGGGGATGGCTGTCAATACTATTGGGATTTCTTGCTGTGCATACCCATGAGCGTTACATAGTAGTATTCGTTTGGCTACTTGCGTTTTTTTTGCTCTCGCCGTCGGCGCGTCGACTGCCAAGAGGTAACTGGTTTGGTTTAATCGCGGCGAGTTTGTGCGCGCCAATGGTGAATGTGTTTTATAAACTATACGTACTTCACACGCCATTTTTTGTTGGCACAGGTGGTACTCATATAAAATTGGATATCATGCGAGTTCTTTGGCATTTGGGCCAATCGGGATTCTCAATATTTGGTTTCAATGTTGGGCCAGAATATCTAACTGGTGTGCAAATTACGTCGCTACCGTGGTCTTTCGCCTGGTTTTTTGCCCTTTTTCTTACGGTCTCTTGGCTTTTGCTTTTTTACGGAATGTTTCGATCGTCCCAGGGAGGCAGTGCCGGTAGTAAATTGGAGTTATATTTTTTCCCATTGATGTTGCTCTTTCTCGGGGCTTTGTTGGTAATGCCGGCAATTTCAACGATACGAGTCGAGCAGCGTTGGTTAATGGGTCCATTCGTTTGCATAATAATGTTATTTACAGCGTCCATAACGGGGAAAATAGACAGGGTTTTCGGGCTTCCAACATGGTGGTTGGCGTTGGTGATTGTGTGTGCCTCCGTTATACTTGATAAGATATATGTAAAGAGTTTTGGAAATTTGTACATTGCCCAATCGGCGAATTTTGCGGAGGCCGTAAAACGAATTGTAATTGACCAGCCGAAAAAGGCGCAAGGACTTATTTTCCTTAATACAGGTAATGAGCATTGTTCATGGACTCTTGGCAATGGTAGGATTTTTCAAGTGTATGAGGGGCAATCTCGTTCAGTTAAGTGTTTTGTTAATATAGAAGAAGCTCGAAAAAGTCCGTTGGGTCACGATTCGAGAGTATTTATTTTGACGAAGAACAAGGAAGAATGGTTGAAGGAAGTTACCGCCGAATGGCGGGGGCTAAATGCGGCGATTTCTAGTAAGGAGACGTATGATTTTCTTTCCAACTATAGGTTTGGGAGTATAAATAACGATAAAAAACTAGATACTCCGTCGGGAAAGGGCGTGATGCTGCTGCCTTGGAAGTCAAGCGTTGGGACACTAAAAACGTTAACAATCGTTTCGGGATTTACGTATCGCTACGACGGTATTTATATACCAAAAAACGCGAGTCTTCGCACAGGAATCAGCATGATTTACCCCAGCAAAAGTCACGCTCGTGCTGTTATTAAAGTTGCGTCAGATGAAAAAGATTTAGTTTCTTCTGCATACACTGTTGATTTGGTTCCGCCGACGGCGGGAGATAAAATTAAGTTTTATCCTGTTTTGATCCCGCTGCAAAAGTTCGAAGGAAAAGATGTTTCGGTTACATTTTTAGTCGAGACATTGGGAGGTGATTCGGGTGGGCATTGGGCTGGATTTGCATACCCAAGAATAGTTGAAGGCGCACGATGAGGAAAAGAAGAATATTTACCATTGGTGCTTCCGGATATATTGGAAGGCAGTTGAATGCAAGGGCAATTGATGGTTTTGTTCATTACGGTACATCCTCTTCAGTCGCGAATGGTTTGATTCAGTTGCGATTGGAATCAGCAGATGAATTCGACTATAGGATTATTCAACCTACAGATGTTGTTCTTCTGACGGCCTCAATTTCTGCACCCGATATTTGTGCAAATGATAAAGCGCGTGCTTGGGCTGTAAATGTCACGGGCACATCAAGATTTATTGCCAATGTTATAGATCAAGGTGGGCGGGTTGTCTTTTTCTCTAGTGATACAGTCTACGGTGAGCGCGGTGATATTTTTGATGAAACGGCCAAGAGCAATCCGGCGGGTGAATATGGCGAAATGAAGGCCGAGGTGGAAATGGAATATTTCGGTAACCCACTTTTTAAGTCAATTCGACTTTCCTATGTGTTTTCTCGGGAAGACAAATTCACAAGATATCTGTCAGGATGTGCGGAACGCGATGAGGACGTGGAGTTATTTCATCCATTTTATCGTGCGATTGTTCATCGCGAGGATGTTATTGATGGAGTGCTGGCACTGGCTAAGCGGTGGGCGGAGTTTCCGCAACAGGTGATTAACTTTGGTGGACCCGAAGTGCTTTCAAAGATCGATTTTGCTGAGTGTTTGAAAAGTTACGCGTTTCCTAGCTTGCGATTTCAGGTGACGGAGCCAAATGCTGAATTCTTTGAAAATAGGCCTCGGGTGATTGCGATGTCGTCTGGGATTCTTCCTGAGTTGCTTGGGCGACCTTCTAGAACTTTGTCGCAGGCCGCTCAAATTGAATTTGTTTAAAGGTGATTACATTGGGAAAAATAGTTTAGATTAGAGAGGTTCGATGAGTAAAAATATTTTGATTACGGGGGTAACCGGGCAAGTTGGTTCTCAGATGGCCGACTATGTTTTGGAGAAAACAGATTTTGATGTCATAGGAATGATGCGCTGGCAAGAGCCAATGGATAACCTCTATCACCTTACGGGGAGAATTAACAATAAAGACAGAATCAGTCTCTACTACGCGGATTTGAACGACTACGCGGCAATGTCACGGATGTTACGCGATGTGAGGCCTCAATATATTTCCCATTTGGCCGCACAGTCCTATCCAAAGACTTCGTTTGATATTCCGATTGAAACTTTGCAAACCAATATCATTGGTACAGCAAACCTTCTCGAAAATATTCGACAGCTACAAGAAATCGACGGTTACGATCCGGTGGTTCATATCTGCTCTTCAAGCGAGGTATATGGTAAAGCTAAGTCCGGCGTGCTTTTGGCAGAAGATACCGTTTTCCACGGTGCTAGCCCTTACAGCATTAGCAAAATTGGCGCGGATTATTTGGGTCAGTTTTATGGTGAGGCTTACGGCATTCGGTCTTTCGTGACGAGAATGGGGACACATTCTGGCCCTCGTAGGAGCGATGTGTTTTTCGAAAGCACTGTAGCTAAGCAAATAGCCTTAATTGAGGCGGGTCATCAAGATCCGGTGATTGGGGTGGGTAACCTATCTAGCACTCGGACGTTTCAGGATGCGCGAGATGCGGTAAGAGCCTATTTTTTGCTTCTTGAAGAAAGTGAGAGGGGGAATGTTAAGTGTGGTGACTATTTCAATATTGCGGGCGAGGAAGCTTTCAAGTTGCCAGAGGTGATTGAGCTTCTCTTAAGTATGAGTACCCGCAAAGACATTAAAGTTGCTACAGAAAAAAGCCGGTTACGCCCGATTGATGCCGACTATCAAATGTTCGACAATACGAAAATAGGGTCTACGATCAATTGGCGGCCAGAGATACCTGCCAGGCAGATGTTCAGTGATTTATTGAATCACTGGCGGGATGAGATTGCTAAGGGAAAGATTCCACTTAATAGGTAATTCTTAGTGGCAATATTTGGTGAATAACACGATGATAGTTAGAGCTCGCGCGCCCCTGCGCCTCGGCTTGGCCGGTGGCGGGTCCGATGTTTCCCCTTATTGCGATACTCATGGTGGGTATGTGCTTAATGCGACGATCGATCGCTATGCCTATGCGGTAATTAAGACTCTAGAGGAACCGGTAGTTCGCCTTGTGGCGACCGATCAACAGACTGAAAAAGTCAACGCCGTCACGGAGTCAATGGTCCTCAATGGCAAGCTCGATCTGCACAAGGCCGTATACAACCATATGGTGCAGC
>CAZPHZ010000182.1:0-7074 GCA_964586035.1 uncultured Saprospiraceae bacterium | reverse complement strand
GTGGCCCAAAGCTTATTTTTCAAACATAGGAACTCAACCCCCTCAACCATCTCAACCATCTCAACCATCTCAACTCTCTCAACCTCCCAGCCTCCCAACAAGTTACATCGCCCATGCGCCTTACGCTGATTTTTCTGTATTTTTGAAAGTCAAACAAAATCTGAACTGCAAATTCTTACGCATGAAACTATCCTGTTACAGCTTATTTGTATTGGCCCTCCTGGCATTTTCTTCCTGTCAAAAAGGTGATGCCGCCAAAGACGACTTCAAAAAATTGCCCGGCAAGGATGGCACGGAACAGGACGGTGCCAGCTGTTTCGAACTGGTGTATCCCGTCACCTTCACCATGCCCGACGGCACGGAAATCACGATGAACGACGGGGAAGACTGGGCCGGCATCAAGGCATGGTACGAGGCCCACCCGGACTCAAAAGCTAAACCCGTTCTGCAATATCCGGTTGAAATCACTTCCGTGAAATACGACGGTGTAAAGGTCATCCAGAATGAGGAGGAAATGGCGGAGGCAAAAAAAGCTTGCTCTGACACCGTCAGCGACGAACCGATAATCTGCGACTGGGACGGCTCGAAGGTGGCTGACCCCGCTGTGTGGGAGGAGCATATCGTCGAACCACTCGTAACGAGTGAGGAATGCGGCGACTGCATCGTTTCCGGCGTAGTCAAGTATGTCAAAATCAACACGGATTTTGCCTATGTCATTTATTACGGCAAGGGCGAATGCGACGAATGGGCCTGGTTGGTGGCACAATACGGCACATCGAAGAAAACGGAAAAGTGCAAGTTCAAGCTGGCGT
The DNA here is from genome assembly GCA_964586035.1 of uncultured Saprospiraceae bacterium. Taxonomy (GTDB): domain Bacteria; phylum Bacteroidota; class Bacteroidia; order Chitinophagales; family Saprospiraceae; genus UBA6168. Next base: position 6,262 of record CAZPHZ010000182.1, on the reverse strand, counting down.
GCAGCACAGAGGGTAATTGATAAGTTCGACCTGTAAATAAACCACCCCCAACCATCACATCATAGCTTTCAGGCCCTCCACCTCTTTCGCCAGCTCTTCATACCGCTCAAATGCATCTCTTCCGGGCATCTGGTCAGCCCGGCTGATGACGCTGTAGAGGTAGCTTATCTGGTTGAGGAGCATGGGCTGTGCATAATGTTGTTTTCGCTCCGTGTTGAGTTTTTTGTTTAAATCATCCAGCACCTCTAAGCGCTGCTTTTCGGCCTCGGTGAGGGCATCTTTTTTGGATTTAAGTTGGTTCTCCTCCTTTTCGATGTCATGGGCCAGATGCTTTGCTTCGGAGAGCAGGGCGACAATTTTCAATGAAAGTTCCTCCTGCTTTTTCACATCATCCAAAGTGACACCTGCTTTTTCAACCCGCGGGTCAAGCAGGAGGTTGAACGATTGTTCCAGCGCCGTTCCGTCCACACCGAGGCGGAGGGTGTACCTGCCGGGGCTGACGCGGGGTCCGTTGCGGTAGCTGCGGCTGTCGTTGGCATCCCAGGCACCGGGATGGCGCAAATCCCACCGGAAGCGATGCAATCCCTTTTCGTTTTTGAGGCTGTTGCTGACCAGCCAGACCGTGTGGTTGGTGGCCATGTCGCGCAGGAATTCCGATTTTTTCTGAGTGCTGTCGGGGCTGCTGAGCAGGGTGGTCACTACCCTGCCCGATTCGTCGAGAATGTCGAGCCGCAGCGGGTTTTTGCTTTTTTCCGGAAGGAAGTAATCAATGACGACGCCCGGCGGCGGGTAATCGGGCGCTCCCACGGCTTCGGTGCCGCGGCTGTACCTGTAGCGGTAGCTGTAAGTGACGGGGGGCTGAAACAGCCGGGCTTGCTCCTTCCCATCCGCTCCGGCGCCCTGCCGGAGGGTGGTGATGTTGTCCAAAATCCAAAAGCCGCGGCCCATGGTGGACAGCACGAGGTCGTTATTGTGAATTTTAATATCAGTGACCGGTGTGATGGGCAGGTTTTGCTGAAAAGGCTGCCAGTTTTCACCATCGTCAAATGAGAGGAACATGCCGGCATCGGTGCCCGCAAAGAGCAGCCCTTCCCGCACGGGGTCTTCGCGCACCACGCGTGTGGGCGCATCTGCGGGGATACCGTTTTTGGCGGCGGTGAGCAGGGTCCACGACTTGCCGTAGTCTTCCGTTTTGAAAATATAGGGCCGGGGGTCGCCCAACTGGTAGCGCAGCACGGCGATGTACGCTTTGGCCGGGTTGTGGGGCGACGGCTCCACACAGTCCACCCGCCCGCCGGGAGGCAGCGCTTTCGGGGTCACCTTTTCCCAGCTTTGGCCGCCGTTGCGGGTCATGTGAACGGGGCCGTCGTTGGCGCCTACCCATATCTGGCCCTTTTCCAGCTTCGATTCCCTGATGGCGTAGATGGTGCTGTAAAACTCCTCGCCGGTGATGTCGCGGGTGATGGGGCTGCCCGAAATCACCTGCTTGTCCGGCTCGAAGGCGGTGAGGTCGGGAGAGATAATTTCCCAGGTTTTACCCTCGTCGGTGGTGCGGTGCACGTATTGCGAGGTGTGGTAAATGACCGTGGGGTCGTGCGGCGATACGTGAATGGGCGACACTCGCTGGAAGCGGAATTTCAGGTCTTTGGGGTTGTGTCCGTACATGTTGCGGGCGCCCACGTCGTAGTGTTGCTCCTGCCCGGTTTTTTTATTGTAAACACTGAAGCGGCCTTTGCAATTGGAATAGACGATGTCGGGATTTACCGGGTTGGGCACCGCCGGGCCGGTCTCGCAACCGCCCGTATTCACTACCAGGGCACCGGCGCCATATTGATGCGAGCTGGTGGGCAGACTGGGCACCGCGATGGTCGTGTAGTTATCTTGTTGCCCCGCGTAAAGCCAATAGGGGTTCTGGTTGTCCACCTCCACCTGGTACAACTCGGCGGTGGGTTGGTTGAACTGGCTCGACCAGGTCTTACCGCCATTGTGGCTCACGTTGGCCCCGCCGTCGTTGGATTCTATCATCAGGTTGGGGTCGCCGGGGTTGATCCAAATGTCGTGATTGTCGCCATGCGGCACGGACAGGGATTTCCACGACTTGCCGCCATCGGTAGATTTGAAAAAGCTCTCGAACAACACGTACACCACGTCGGGGTTGGTGGGGTCCACTTCGAGGTTGGTGTAATAAAAGGGCCGGCGCAGCAGCCTGAAATTGCCGGATACATGGCGGAAACTCTCGCCCTGGTCGTCTGAGCGGTAGAGGCCCGTCTGGCCGCCGGGAGCCTCGACGAGGGCATACAGCACCTTCGAGTCGGCGGGGCATACGGCGAGGTCGATTTTCCCGGCGATGCCCTCCGGGAGGCCTTTGGTGAGCTTCGTCCAGGTGTCGCCGCCGTCCACCGATTTGTAAATGCCACCCTCTTTGCCACCGCTGATGATGGTCCAGGGTTTGCGCTCGGCGCGCCACGCTGCGGCGTAGATGATGTTGGGGTTGGAGGGCATCAGCTCCAGGTCGGTAAAGCCCGTGGTATCGGAGAGAAAGAGCACCTTTTCCCAGGTTTTACCGCCGTCTTTGGTGCGAAAGACACCGCGCTCGTTGTTGGCCCGGAAGGCGTTGCCAATGGCCGCCACGAAGACGATGTTGTGGTCGTTGGGATTGATTTCTATGGCCCCGATGTGGCCCGTTTTCCGCAACCCTATGTTTTTCCAGGTCTTGCCGGCATCCACCGATTTGTACACGCCCTTGCCGGGGATGACGTTGCTGCGCAACCCATCCGAGCCGGTGCCGGCGTACACTACGTTCGGGTCGTTTTGCGCCACGCGGATGGCGCCGATGGACGGCGACTCGAAAAAACCGTCCGAAACGTTGTGCCAGGTGGTGCCGTAGTCTTCGGTTTTCCACACACCGCCACCGGTAGCGCCCATGTAAAAGGTGCCGGGCCGGGAGGCGATGCCTGCCACCGCCGTCACCCGGCCACCGCGGTAGGGGCCGGCGAAACGGTATTGCATGGCATCGAAATCTATATTTGATTGTGAAAAAAGTGCTTCGGAGAAACACAAAAGGAAGAAGAGGTACGTAATGCGCATATTATAAGAGATGAATGAGTGGATAGGGAGTTGGTAACATTCGCCAATGATACGGCGCAAATGATGGAGGGCAAAATCTTCCAGGCAGGAGTTTCAAAGTGATGGACATCTGGAAAGGAATATTTCCCCATTCGTTTTCATATAGAACCAAAAAACATTTTTACGGCCGGTGAAATACATCGCTGCCATTAAACGAGAAAGCCGGACCTCCAAAAAGGAAATCCGGCTTTCTTTTTATGAAATGGCAGCAACCGTTTTGCCGCCCGTTTTTCATCAAATCTTCACCACTCTCAGGGCCTTGCCCACTTTGCCATTTACCACGAGGCGAACGATGTAAATGCCGCCCTGGTGGATGTCTTGTCCCAGTGAGACGCTGCCGTATGGTGCATAGAGTTCGCGGCTTGTAATTTCCTTACCGAGTACATTAAACACCGACAGGCGTGCCTCACTATAGTGATTCTGCAACTCGTAATTCACCACAACCTCCCCGCTGAAAGGATTGGGCGAAGCATTGAGTATATAGGCTCCTTCCTCTAAATCATCGGTAGCCGTAAGCTGTATGATAACCGTTTGGGAATTCGCATTGAAACCACAGTCGTTGGTGGCAGTTAGAGTCACTTCATAGTCGCCGCTGGCGTTGTAAGTGAAAACAGGGTTTACTTCGGTACTCATGGAGCCGTCACCAAAATCCCACTGGTAAGAAACAGCATCCTGTGAGGTATTGGTAAAAGTGACTTCTCCTTCACTTATAGCGAAAGTAAAATCGACGGTGGGCACATCTCCCACCTCGATAAACTGACTCTGAATCACCTCGCTTGTGCCGGCAGCATTTGACACGGCCAGTTGCACGCTGTACGTTCCGGCGGCATCATAAGTCACCGACGGATTTTGCTCGTTGGAAGTGGCAGGGGTACCACCAGGGAAACTCCATATCCAGCTATCGGGCGTACCTTCCGACAGGTCGGTGAATTGTACTTCCAGGGGTACGCACCCTGCGGTTACGTCCGTGCTGAACAGGGCCGTGGGGGGCACTGCCAACACCTGTACCACCACCGATGCGGTGTCGCTGCCACAACCGTTGGTAGCCGTAAGGGTAACGGTGTACTGTCCGGTAGCAGCGTAAATGTACGTGGGGTTGTCCTCCGTGCTGGTGCCTTGGCCGTCTCCGAAGTCCCACTCATAGGCCCCACCGCCGGTGGAGGTGTTGGTGAAATTGACCGTTGCTCCATTTACGTTGTTGCCAAAACCAGCGACAGGAACGGCATTAACGGTGACGAAATCCGGCCGGTCAATGGTATATGTGTTGCCGTCGTTGGTCAAAACAGTGAGGGTGACGGTGTAGCTGCCAGGTTCGCTGTAAGTAACCGACTGATTTTGTTGATTGGAGGTGGCGGGCATGCCTCCCTCAAATGACCATGCCCAGGAGGCAGTAGAATCGGACGGGTCGCTGAAGTTGACGATGAATGGGTTACAACCTTCAGTAGCCGTAGATTGAAATACCGGATAGGGCGAGCTGTCTGTCACGCGGAAAACATCCACGGCTGCCTCCACGAGGTGAGGGGAGCCAGCCAGGTCGCTCGTTTCGAAAATCACCTGCATCTGGCCGGTGAGAGTGATGAGGCCAGCCAGGTCGAATTCGGAGACGGGGTTCCATGAGCTGTTCGACTGGGTGATGGTTTCCAAAACCACCTCGTCGGTGCCATTGGTGATGCGCACTTCGAGGGCGTCGTTAGGGTTGCCGTTGCCACCGTCGTTGTAAAACCAGGTTCGGTAGCTGAGTTTGGGTTCGTTAAAATTGCTCAAATCCATGAGTGGAGAAAAAAGCGTGACCACGCCGTTGTCCACATCGTCGTCGCCGGGGCCGCCACCGCCGTTGCCGGTCATGTAGCACTGGTCGCCGAGGTCGCCATTCACGTCGGAATCGGTATTACAGGTGTTGCCGTTGTAGGTCGTTCCGATGGGTTCGCCGCGCACCCACCAGCCGGTGCTGGCGGTGTGGGTTTCGCTCCAGCCGAGGTCGAGAACGAAGTCGTCCTGATAGCCCTTGTCGAGGGTGATGACGACGGGCTGAGGCGTGCTGCCATTTACGGTGAAATTGGGAATGACTTCCTGCAAATATCCCCATGCACCGGCATAAAGGGTGTATTCCCCGCCAAAAACGCCGGGAAAGGTGAAATTACCGGAAGCATCGGAAGTAGCCGAAAATTCGCCATTGGCGCTGGTCAAAACCACCTGCGACCCCGCCACGGGAGAGCCATCTGAGGTTTGCACTGTTTGTCCGGAAATTGCAAACGAGGAAATCGGATCGAGTTCCACATCGAGGACGGTGAGCACGCCGTTTTCCAGTGTGGCAGATACCGTCTTTGGGTAATATCCATTGGCGGAAAATACCACATCGAACGTACCCGGAATGGCCTGGCCGGTTTGATAGGCGCCATCGGTACCCGTGGTTCCCTGGTTGGCCTGACTGCTTTCAATATGCACATCAGCACCGAAAATTGGCAGTGCTGTTGCCGAACTAGTAACTGTGCCTTCGAGCCAACAGGCGCGGACATAGGTGGCTCCGCAAACGTAAAGTCCGTTGTTGATGTCGGTCAGCAAAACGAGGCCGGAAGGCAGGAATGGGTAAGCCCCCCATGCGCCGCTGAAGCCGCCGTTGCCGCCGAGAAATGTGTCCCAGTTGCCCACCTCGATAAGGTTGGAGGGACGGGAGGCATCAACGATGATGCCGCCGTCGGTGTAATAGGATAATATAAGCCAGTCATCCCAAACGTGTACATTGTGTGGGATGACGTTTTGTCCAACAGTCAACACGGGGCGGAACTGGTCGAGTTCCACAATATTGTTGAGGTCGGTAATATCGTAGGCTGCACAAGGGGCGTTGGCTTTTTCATCGGTTGTGAACACCACGTCTCCGGCGTCGTTGAGCCATGCATTGTGCGTGAACGCAAATGGTGTTTGCTGAGCCGCTAATTTTACGACGTTCATTTTATCCGACACGTCGTAAATGCCCAATTCCCCGGCGTAAATCTCCGAGCTGTACATGATATTGTCGCGGGTGTAGGTGTCGTGGTTGTAAGTGGGAGGCCCAGCTGCAATGAAAATGGGGCTGCCGGGGGTAGTGGCCACGTCCACAAAAAGTGCCCCCCCGCTATTGAGGTTGGTGCCGGCAAGG
>CAZPHZ010000181.1:0-7075 GCA_964586035.1 uncultured Saprospiraceae bacterium | reverse complement strand
TTCAGCAGGTTGAAATATCCCTTTTTTTGAAAATCTGACAATTTCCGATGCCGCTTGATGAACTGCTTGAACGCTTCACACAAAGCCAAAAGGGCCTCCTCTTCCCCCAAGTCATAATAAGTGCGAAGCAACATCGACTTCGCGTCTAAGTTGTACCGAAGGTCGGTATATTCGATTTTTAGCAGTAAATCCAGCACCTGAGGATACTGGTGTTGATGATAGTGCCACGCCGCCAAATTGTAACAATAGGCATTTTCTGCCACCTCATCGTTTAAGTAAACGCGGTATTTCTCTAAAAATGAACGCACCCATTCGAATTCTTCCAAACGGAGCCCGGCTGTGACGATGTTTTTATAATGCCATTCCGGCAATTTGCCATCCACCAACAGCAGATATTTGAAAAGTTGTGTGCGATAGAGACTGAACAGCTCCTGCAAAAAATCTTGCTTACCGCGGTTGATTTGCGCAATGCAGAAGTTTTGCAGATGGTTGTAAATGGACTGAACTTCCTGCTTCGGCAATAGTAGCTCGTTGGCCTCCACCACTTCTAAAGTTGGAAGATATAATGTGGCATTGCCAGCCCTGAACATGTGGTAGATATGAGTGTAAATGAGCACCGAAGGATACCGCGAATAGATACTTTTGTCGTGCTCAACTACCTGGAGAACCTTCTCCAACATGGGGTCTTCGGCAAATTCCACCTTCATAACTCTGCTCCGCTGCAACAGCTCGCAAGCATCTCGCAATTTCTCAGACAGATAAAATGCATCGAGCCAGGTTTGTTTTTCAGAAAGTAAGTTTAGCTGGTGCATTCCGAGTATGGTAGCATGTGCATCGAGTTCCGCCAATCTCTTAAACTGTTTCTCAAAATGAGCGCTGTCAAATGGCCGTGAATCAACAGATGCTTTAAAAAAGTCTCCCTGTTTGCCAGGATTGATAGTTTCTCCGTCTGAAACTTCCTGATAAAAAAACGAAAATAATTTTAAGGCCTCCTTTGTTCTTAAGGCCCTTAAAAAGAAATGATTTTCTTCGAAAATATTCTCTGACTTGGCCTGCTCCAAAATGAGGAATTTTTTGAGCAGCCGGAATGTATAAGTAAAAACAACAGCGAGGTGGGCCTGGGCAGATTTTTTGCCGGGAAATACTTTCTGGTTAATAGTATTTCTGTTGCAATATCCGTTGCCAAATTCCGGATAAATTCCCGAGAGGTAAGAGACAAGCGATTTTACATCTTTGTGCTTATTAAAATAAGGGGAATACACGAATTCACGAAAGCGGGTCATTTCCTTACGGCTCAGCTTGCGCAGCAATTTCAAAAGGCGGTTGTCTGTCATAATATGGGTTCTCTTGGCTAATTTGTATGAATTACAGCCACTCTATTTTTTTCTTGTACAAGATGGCCTCAACCAGATAATCAAAAAAAACCAAAAATAAGTATAGTTTGATACGGCCTAATATAGTGATTGTTATCTACTTAGATTTATTTTAGTTGTAAATATTGGCAAATAAATGCCAAATTTCTACCAAAAAAGTATTTTTATTCATGCAAATCTGATCGCACTTTTGTATCATCAAAAACTCATGATTATGATCCGATTTACTTACATCCTTATTTTGGCTTTCTTCTCACTGGTTCAGAGCGCAGATGTAGCTGGACAATGCGTGATAGAAGGAGTGGAAGCCACGGCCGGTGATTGCCTGAATGGGCAGTTTATGATTACTATCGATTTTGAGTATGATGGGGTGGGTAATGAGGGGTTCAATATACAAGGCAACGGGACCAATTACGGCAATTTTGGGTACGGTGATGTACCTGTTACAATTGGCCCATTGGATGGCGATGGCATCACTGAATACGAATTTGTGGTGACCGATAATCAGAACGGTGACTGTAGTGATTTTGACGAACTTGGCATAGTGAGTTGTCCCGGTAATGGATGTGAAATATACGACTTCGTTGCTGACCCGGGTGATTGCAACGCCGACGGCACTTACCAATTATGGCTGAATTTCAACTACCAGAATGCTCCAAACGAGCATTTCGACGTATTTTATGCCGGCAACATCATTGGCACATATAATCTTTCTGACTTACCGATAGTGATCGAACATTTTCAGGACAATGGCGAAGACTTTCCTGAGATAAAGGTTTGTTTCAACGATACACCCGACTGTTGCGCAGAGACCGAATTCGAAGCTCCCAATTGCAATAGCAGCGATTGCTCGATTTCTGATTTGGTGGTCGAAGCAGGTGACTGCAACGCCGACGGTTCTTATCATCTTTGGTTGAATTTCAACTATGACAATTCCCCAAACGAGTTTTTCGACGTGTATTACGAAGGTCAGAGTATTGGCTTTTTCGCTCTGGCCGACCTGCCAGTGGTCATTGAGCATTTCGAGGACAACGGTGAACCCGAACAGGTAATAAACGTGTGCATCAACGATACACCGGATTGCTGTGCAGAAGCAATATTTGAGTCCCCGGACTGTGTGCCCTGCAGTATTTGGGATTTGAGCGCATCGGCCAGCGACTGCGAAGCCGGAACGTTTTTCGTCACGCTGAATTTTGAACACGAAGGTACCAATGGAGATGGATTTAGTGTCCATGGTAACGGCATCGATTACGGTATTTACGAATATGGGGCACTCCCAATAACGATTGGCCCTCTCGTGGGAGACAGCACCACGCAATACGAATTTGGAGTAGCCGATGCGGCTTATCCCGATTGCTCGGCTGCCGTGGAGTTGGGACTTGTGGATTGCGACCAAACCGGCGATTGCGGAATTTTCAATGCCGTGGCCTATCCTCTCGAATGCAATGACGACAGCACCTATAATGTGTATGTCTCATTTGACGTAGAGTTTCCGGGTAGCAATTTTTTCACCGTCACCTATTTGGGTGATACCATTGTGGAACATGCAGCCATTGCCAACTTGCCCTTCGTTATCGAAAATTTTGAAGACAACGACAGCGCCTCGCAGTTAATGGTTATTTGCATTGACGGCTCACCCAATTGTTGTGAAGAAGTGGAATTTGAAACTCCAGTGTGCCCACCTCCATGCGACATTTGGGATTTGAGCGTAACGGCCAGCGATTGCGAAGCAGGGATGTTTTTCGTCACCCTGACTTTCGAACATGAAAACACTGGAGACGATGGATTTAGCGTCCATGGTAACGGCATCGATTACGGAATATACGAATATGGGGCACTCCCATTAACGATTGGCCCACTCGTGGGCGACAGCACCACCCAATACGAATTTGCCATCGCCGATGTGTCTCATCCCGATTGCTCGGTTGTCGTGGAACTGGGAATTGTAGATTGCGGACAATCCGGCGATTGCATTATTTACGACGCTGTAGCCCATCCGATCGAATGCCACGATGATGGCACCTATGATGTGGCTGTCAATTTTGGGATGGAATTCCCGGGCAGTAATTTTTTCACCGTCAGTTATTTTGGCGATACCATTGTGGAGCATGCGGCCATAGCCAACCTGCCTTATCTCATCGAGCATTTTGTAGACAATGACAGTGCCGCACAGGCACTTACTATTTGCCTTGACGGGTCGCCCGATTGTTGTGCAGAAGTCGAATTTGAAGCACCGGAATGTCCATTGCCGTGCAACATTTGGGATTTGAACGTGACGGCCAGCGACTGCGAGGCAGGTATGTTTTATGTGACGCTAAATTTCGAGTACGAAAACACCGGAGACCAGGGATTCAAAGTCTTGGGTAACGGAATTTTCTATGGCGTGTTCGATTATGGCGAACTGCCATTGACCCTCGGCCCTTTGGTGGGAGACAGCACGACACAATATGAGTTTGCCGTGAAAGATGTGGCACATCCCGATTGCCATTTTGCGGTCGAGTTTGGAGTTGTCGATTGTGACCAGTCTGGCGATTGCGATATTTACGAAGCCGTGGCTGATCCACTCGAATGCTATTCAGACGGCACTTATGACGTGGCTATCGACTTCGGAGTGATATTTCCTGGCAACAACTTTTTCAATGTAATATACCAGGGAGACGTCATCGTCAATCATGCGCCGATATCCAACCTGCCGTATATTATCGAGCATTTTGAAGACAACGGCAACTCCAATCCCGTGCTCATAATCTGCATCAATGACTCACAAGATTGTTGTGCCGAAGTGCCCTTTGAGGCACCCGATTGCCCTGCCACCGATTGCCATATTTACGATGTGATTGCTGAGGCACATGATTGCAACAGCGACGGGCAGTTTTTGGTGGACATTGCCTTTGAATATCAAAATACGGGTTCACAGGGGTTTACTATTTTGGGCAATGGAACCAACTACGGCACTTTTGACTATGGCGAACCATTCTACACAATAGGCCCACTCGCCGGCAATGGCACCATCTACGAATTCATCGTGAAAGATATTGAATTCGGAGACTGCCATGGGTTTACCACTTTAGGCCCTGTTTATTGCGATACCGATTGCCACATTTACGACCTCGTGGCTGACCTTTCTGATTGCGATGCTGATGGCCAATTTTTCGTAACTCTTGATTTTGAATACGAAAACGTTGGGAATGACGGCTTCAAAGTGCATGGAAACGGAAACGTTTACGGTGTTTTCAATTACGATGAGCTTCCTGTTACCATTGGCCCATTTAGCGGAAATGGAGGTGAATTAGAATTTGTGGTCAGCGATTTCAACAATCCTGACTGCCATGATTACATCGAGATAGATGCGCCGGATTGCAATGGCAGCGGCGATTGCCATATTTACGACCTGACGGCAAATGTGCATCCCTGCCTCCCCAACGGAACATTTTTCGTGTCTCTCGATTTTGCCCACACCGGCACAAGTGATTATTTCAAAGTAATGGGCAATGGCGTCGAATACGGCGTATTCAGCTACGCCGATGTACCTGTGAGCATAGGGCCATTGGTGGGCAATGGGAGCACACCTTACGGTTTTCTGGTGCAGGATATTCACTTCCCCGATTGTGCCGAAGATGTGTTTGTGGGGCCCGTGGATTGCGGCCCAACGGGAGATTGCAACGTATTCAATGTGGTAGCCGATCCCGGTGTATGTGATGACGACGGCTCGTACAATCTCTGGGTGAACTTTGAATTTGAAAATGCCTCGAATAATTATTTCGACTTGTTTCACAATGGCGATTTAGTGGACTATTTCCCTCTTTCGTCAATTCCCGTTGTGGTACCGCATATTTATGAAAATGGCGATTCCATCCAGACGGTAACCATTTGCATCAATGACAGCCCCGGCTGTTGCGACAGCACCACTTATGCTACGCCAGATTGCAACATTGGCAATTTGGTTTGGCCCGGCGACGCCAATGCCGACAATATCGTCAACAACTTCGACCTGCTGCACCTCGGGGTGGGGTACGGGACCGATGGACCTCCGAGAGTCATCCAAGGCATCGAATGGACGGGGTTGGATGCTACAGACTGGGGTCATGTATTTCTCAGCAACCTTAACTACAAACATGCGGATTGCAATGGGGATGGTATCATCAATGCCGGAGATATGGGCGCTATATTTCTAAATTATGGCGAATCGCACGACAGCATTACACCTGCGCCGCTCATCGGCGGCATTGAAACCGACCCCCCGGTTTATGTTGATCTTCCGGAAGCTGATGTGCTGCTCAATGGTTTGCCATTCACGGCTCCTATCATTCTCGGCACTGAACCACTGCCGGTTCAGAATGCCTACGGAATTGCCTTCACCCTGCATTTTGACCCATTGGTCATTGACCCGGCGTCAGTTTCCATTCAGTACGATCCGAGTTGGTTGGGTGTGCAAAATGTGAATCTGCTCACATTTGATCATTCGCAAGCTGCTGAAGGAATCATCGAGGTCGCCCTCGTGCGCACGGATGGCAACAGTGTTTCCGGATTTGGAGAGGTAGCTGGATTCATCGGCATCATCGACAACATAGCCGGGAAAGAAGCGGCGACCATTGAAATAACAGATGTGAAGGCCATTAGTGAAAATGAAAAACTGATACCGTTGTACCGCCAGGCCGAAATTGTTGACCTCGTGACTGGCACCAAAGAAACTGAACAACACGTGATTAAAGTCTATCCGAATCCTGCCGGGCAGTACGTCATCATCAGCCATCCCGATGGGTTGGTCATTGAAAGCGTGCAATTGAAGGATTTGAACGGAAAAGCACTGAATACAAAAAACATGATAAACAATCAACTCGATATCAGTGGCCTGCCCGCAGGAGTTTATACGCTACATATCAGAGCGGGCGAAACGAACTTTGTCAACAGAATAGTCAAATTATAATTCCATCGTTTTCCCTTAATGTTGAAAGCACGCTCGTCAACGGACGGCGTGCTTTTTTTTTGTAAAATGGTTTTGTAGTTAAGGCAGAGTGGGGAACATACTGTTCCATCGGGAAACCTGCTAATAGGCCGGCATTTGCGAGGATACCATTTTCTCCAACTGTTCTCCTATTGCCAAACATTCGGCGACCTTCCCGGCATCGTAACAATAACAATCATTGTCCTTTACGGTGTCGCAACGGCACAACACGGGTCCAAGGTCAACCTCGCCGAAACGCCCATCGATTTTTGCGCATTTCGTCAACTGGCTGTCCATCGCACTTTCATCGAAATCCTCCCCTTTGGATTTCAAAAAACTGTTTAGAAACTTGGAGATGGCCATTCTTGTGTTGTGGCAAACGAGGTAGGTGACAACATCCTCAGCAGAACGTTCATGCTCTTCTCTTGCAGCAGCTAAAAGTATCCTGCCTTCTTCCAATAATTGGTCAGAGTACATTTTCATTTCAGTGCAATTTGGTGAATGATTCAATTAAGGCCCTAATTTAATGGATTCATTTATTTTCTCGCATGAGTTTTGTCAGGGCGGGTGTGAACTGCCCACATCTGTACCACGTCGAAATAAAATTTTACCTTCGCAAGCTCCAAAAAGGGATTCGCGTTACAATCTTAACATCATGAAGTCTCGCAAAGAATTAAAAGAGTCGTACAAACAGATGAAAATTCCCATGGGGGTTTTTCAAATCCGGAACACTGCCAATCAAAAAATATTCATCGGC
>CAZPHZ010000180.1:0-7127 GCA_964586035.1 uncultured Saprospiraceae bacterium | reverse complement strand
GGCTTTAGAAGTTGTGAACAAAACCCCCTCCGTCCAATCACATCCCCTCTCAATTTTTATCAACCTACTCAATCTGATATCCCCCTTAAGAGTAGCGATACAATTCATTACATGACAAATCCCCCAAATTATTCCGACTTTTGCGCCTCAAAATTTTATAAATGACATTTCAGCAATTAAACCTCATAGACCCCATTCTGAAGGCATTGAAGGAAGAAGGGTACGAATCACCGACACCGGTACAGGAACAATCCATTCCGGAGGCATTGAAGGGCCGCGACTTGCTCGCCTGTGCACAAACGGGAACCGGCAAGACAGCAGCTTTTGCCATCCCCATTTTGCAAAATCTGCACGAGCAGCATATTCCCCGAGACCATCCAGCGGTTATCAAAGCTTTGGTTCTGACGCCTACCCGTGAATTGGCCATTCAGATAGATGAAAGCTTCAAGGCATACGGCAGGCATCTCCGGCTGCATAACCTCGTCGTCTTCGGAGGGGTATCGCAAAACCCGCAAGTAGCCAGCCTGCGTCGCGGTGTTGACATTCTCGTTGCCACACCGGGCCGCTTGCTCGACCTGATGAACCAGGGCATCATCAGCCTTAAGCACATCGGGGTTTTTGTGCTTGATGAGGCCGACCGAATGCTCGACATGGGCTTCATTCACGACGTGCGGCGGGTCATCAAGGCCGTGCCTGAGAAACGGCAAACCTTGTTTTTCTCGGCCACCATGCCCCGGGAAATTGCAAAATTGGCCCACGACATTCTCACCAACCCCTTGAAGGTTGCCGTAACTCCCGTATCGTCAACCGTTGAGGCGATCGAGCAGGCCGTTTATTTTGTGGAAAAGAAGAAGAAAAAGCACTTATTGCTCCATTTGCTAAGAACTGACGACATCACTTCCGCTCTCGTTTTTACGCGCACAAAGCACGGTGCCAACCGCGTGGCGAGGGACCTGTCCCGAGCAGGTGTGGAGGCCGCAGCCATTCACGGCAATAAATCGCAGACGGCGCGCCAAAACGCACTCAATAATTTTAAAGGTGGCAAAATACGGGTGCTGGTAGCCACAGATATTGCAGCCCGCGGCATCGACATCGATGAGCTGTCGCACGTCATCAATTTCGACATCCCCAACATTCCGGAGACTTACGTCCACCGAATCGGACGAACCGGTAGGGCGGGTTTGGAGGGCGTCGCACTTTCATTTTGCCAGGCAGATGAAAGACCCTACCTGAAAGACATCCAAAAGCTGATAAAACGAACCATCCCGGTGGTGGCAGATCATCCTTTCCCCGAAGGGGAAGAAGGCGTATCCGAAGAACCGGCCCGACCCCCACAACGACGAGAGCAGCGCCATTCGGACGATCGCCGGGGCAGAAATAGAAATGCCGGCCGCAACAGAGGCTCCAATCCGAGACAAAGGGATGAAGGCGCCCGCCCGAATAAGAAAAACAGACCGGCAAACTCTCCAAAAAAGTCAGAACAGGAACAGACGCCGGAATCTAAAAAAACCAGGGAAAGCGGTGAAAAGAAAAGGCAATGGTCCTCATCGATTTTCTCTAAATCGTCTCCCGGCAAAAAGGGCTTTGTCATCAAAAGCGACCGGTATGAAAGCAGTCGCAAAAAAGGAGCCGGGAGGACACCCAATCGCGGTAGAAGGAAATAGAAGACGGCCACTGCATCTCCCGCGCTAAAACTTATTTTTGCAGAATGTCCATCTTCAAACTCGAATCGCATTACAAACCGACCGGAGACCAACCGGCGGCCATTCGCAAACTCGTCGATGGCGTGTTAACCGGCGAACCGGCGCAGACACTGCTCGGCGTCACCGGGTCGGGCAAGACATTTACCGTGGCCAACGTCATCGCCCAGCTCGACAGGCCGGTATTGGTGCTGACCCACAACAAAACGCTGACGGCCCAGCTTTACGGCGAGTTCCGGGAATTTTTCCCCCATAATGCGGTCGAGTATTTCGTCAGCTATTACGACTATTACCAGCCCGAGGCGTACATCAGCGTTACCGACACTTTTATTGAAAAAGATCTGAATATCAACGAGGAAGTGGACAAGTTGCGATTGCGTGCAACGTCCTCGCTGCTCTCTGGACGGCGCGACATCATCATCGTGGCATCGGTATCGTGCATCTACGGAATGGGCAACCCCGAGGACTACAAAACGGGCATCATCCGCATACAGCCTGGGCAAAAAATTTCCCGCAACACTTTCCTTTATCAGCTCGTTGAAATCCTTTATTCCCGAACGGAGCACGACTTCAAACGCGCCACGTTCCGTGTGCGAGGAGATACGGTGGACATCAACCTGCCATATGTGGAATACGGCTACCGGGTGGTGTTTTTCGGGGATGAAATCGACACCATCGAAATGCTGGAAATTGAAAGCGGCAAACGCATCGACACCCTGCCCAATGCCGCTATTTTCCCGGCCAACCTTTACGTGGCACCTAAAGAACGCATGGGCCAGGTTATTCGCGACATCGAGGATGAGATGTTTGAGCAGACCAAATATTTTGAAAAAGAAGCCCGCCACCTCGAAGCCCGCCGCATCCGCGAGCGCACCAATTTTGACCTGGAAATGATAAAAGAACTGGGCTATTGCAGCGGCGTGGAAAACTACTCCCGTTTCTTCGACGGCCGTAAACAGGGCAGCCGCCCATTTTGCCTGCTCGATTATTTCCCCGATGATTACCTGATGATTATTGACGAAAGCCACGTCACCATTCCGCAGGTGCGCGGCATGTGGGGAGGCGACCGTGCCCGCAAGCTCAACCTCGTCAACTGGGGGTTTCGGCTGCCATCGGCCCTCGACAACCGGCCGCTAAACTTCAGTGAATTCGAGAGCCTGGTAAATCAAGTCATCTTCGCCAGTGCCACCCCTGGCGATTACGAGTTGGAGCAAACCGGGGGGGTGCTCGTGGAGCAGCTCATTCGCCCGACAGGGCTGCTCGACCCGCCCATTGAGGTGCGGCCCAGCATCAACCAGGTGGACGATCTTTTGGAAGAAATAGATGAACGAATAAAGCATGGTGAGCGGGTACTCGTGACCACCCTCACCAAACGAATGTCCGAAGAGTTGGCAAAATACCTCGCCAAACTCGACATAAAAGTACGGTACATTCACTCCGAGGTGGAAACCCTGGAGCGCGTGGAAATACTGCGCGACTTGCAACTCGGCGAATTCGACGTACTCATCGGCGTGAACTTGCTGCGGGAGGGCCTCGACTTGCCGGAGGTCAGCCTCGTCGCTATCCTCGATGCCGACAAAGAGGGTTTTTTACGGAACGAACGCTCACTCACTCAAACGGCGGGCCGTGCCGCCAGAAACGCCAATGGCCTCGTCGTTTTTTATGCCGATAAGGTCACCGCTTCCATGCAGCGCACCATCGATGAAACAAACCGCCGCCGCACCATTCAGATGGCGTATAACGAGAAACACAGAATCACACCAACCACTTTATCGAAAAGCCGCGAAGAAATTCTCGCCCGCTCGTCGGTGCTGGATATCCGCGGTAAGAGGAATTATTACGTCGAACCTGAAAAGCCGGGTATCGCCGCAGATCCGGTCGTGGAGTATATGTCGCGCGATCAATTGGAACGCCTTGTTTCAGAAACGGAAATGAAAATGAAAAAAGCCGCCAAAGAGTTAGACTTTATCACCGCTGCGCAATACCGCGATGAGATGATGGCTTTGAAAGAAAAAATGAAAGGGAAGGCACCATAACCGCCGCTACTCCTCCGACAGTTTTCCGAAATTCAAACTGCCTCCGAAGCGTGCTCCAAAGCTCTGGCTGTCGCCGGCTTTGAAAGCTGCGATGATGTTATCTGTGACACCGAAAATCTGCACTGGCCCGAGGTTGAAGGTAAGGTTCAGCCCGATGTTGTCGTAGCTTCCGTTTTTCACCCCATAGGTAGCGCCAACGGTCAGCGCACTGATCAAATTGGCATTGGCCCCAACGGCTACCGCCGTAACCGTTTTCCCCCTGAAATTTTCATAAAAAATCAGGCCGCCCACACTGATAAGGTCGTTCAGTTTGTAAAGGGCATTGAGGTAAACTTTGCGGGGCAGCGTTGTCGAATAGCTCAAGTTTGATTTCACTGGCTGAAAAAGTTGCTCCAATGTGTCGATAGCCTGGTTAAAATTGGCGCTATCTCCACCAGTGAGGGCCTGTGAGAAATCCAGTCCGCTATATTCATAAGATTGCGTGGCGCTGTAATTGGTTACATTGTGGTCCCAATTGATTTTACCGAGGTCTAGTACGCTCACCGCAATGTCGAGCTTGCCCATTTCGAGGCGGGCGCCGAGGTCCCAGGCGATGCCTGAGTTTGCCGAGAAAAAGCGGTCGAAGGTGAAGTTCCCGAAATTAAAATCTGCGTTAAGGTCGGTATAGCTATTGTAATCGAGCGAGTTGGATGTGTTCAGGATGTAGTCGGCACCGAGGGTAATTTGGTACACGTCGGGGTCGGTGAACAGAGTGGCCGAATGGTGGCTTCTGTCGGAAGAGGCGTCGGCGATGCCGCTGAGAAACTTGGCTTTTACGCCGAGGGTCAGGGGGCCTGATTTATAGGCAGCTCCAAGGCCGAGTTCGTGGTAGCCGGTGAGTTGTACCTCGTTGCCGAGTTCAACCGTTTGGCCGATGAACTGGGCGTTGCCCTGCCATACCATCTGGGGTAGTACTTTGGGATATTTGAAAAAGGCATTGTATTTCATGGCGTGTCCCACGCTGAGTGTCAGCCCCTTTATGCGGAAAGCCAGCTCCAGAGTGGAAATCTCCAGGTCGTCACGGATGAGGTTTTGCGGATGAAGGTAATTGATGAAACGGTCTACATCGATGACGGCCTGTCCATTCTGGTGGGTCACAATTTGGTTATAAGTGGGCCCATCGAACGACAGGTTGTTGTGCAACCCGATGACACTGAGTGTAAAAGATTGTGGCTGCACGATGGCCGGGTTGGTCTTGTTGGACTGCCACACACCCCGCATGAAGTTGAGGCCCAGTTCGTGCTGGGCAAATATGGGAGCTGCCAGGCAGAATAAAAGTGCAGCAGTTGCTGCAAAGTTTTTAAGAATCATGGGTAGTTCGGATTTTGGTACGATGAATTACTTCGTCTTCAATTTCATGCCCATTCTGATTTCCACCTGCTGGTCGGCAAAAGCCTTGACGGACTGCTGCCCGTGGTTGAATGTGGAAAAAAATGTGCGTAGGGCCAGTTTTTTGGCATTTCGCACGTGGTCGAAGCGCTCGCCGGGCAA
The DNA here is from genome assembly GCA_964586035.1 of uncultured Saprospiraceae bacterium. Taxonomy (GTDB): domain Bacteria; phylum Bacteroidota; class Bacteroidia; order Chitinophagales; family Saprospiraceae; genus UBA6168. The sequence continues at coordinate 1,861 of CAZPHZ010000180.1, read as the reverse complement.
TGCGGCAAAGGTAGTGCTTGTCACAGGGTTGGTCACAATGCCATCGGCACCAACATCGGCGGAGCCGACGATTTCCGTTCTGCCTGCGGCAAAAAGAGAATCGAGCACCGTGCCGTTTTCATCCAGAAAAAAAACCTGGCCGTCAATTTCGAGAGGCATACCGTTATCTGCGACAATTTTGAATTCCACCTCGCTGACACTGCCGTAGCCGCTGAAATCCACATCGAATGTATCGACGATTCCGAAGCCGGAGGCCCGGCCGTGTAAGGGCAGATCCACTTCTACCTGTATTTTATAATAGCTGCTGTCGGTGATGAAGCCACGCAGGTCTGTCAGCGTGTCGGGGTTCATCAGGGCGTCCACATCGTAGTCGAGGGCAATGGGGCGGGAGCCGAGCACATCCTCAATATTGGAGTTGGTTTCGTTGAAAGCGAAAGTCATGGTTTTAACAGCACCCACTTCATCGAGCGGCGGATACACGAAATCGATTCCGTCGTTGGTGATAAAATCGCTCTCCAAAGGCAGATGAGTTTGGTCGGCGGTAATGATATCGAACAGTTTGATGTCTGATCTGGTAGGCACGCCGAACGAGTTTTCCACATGGATGTAAATATTTGGTTGCTCGAAAAAAACATCGCCCTGAATCCAGTTTTGAAAAAATTCAATTTGGATAGTATCTTCCTTCCCGTTGTGTTTGAAATTTCCAAGGTAGCCCTCAATGTACCCGAAATCCACATTCTCGTTGATCAGAAAAGCCTGTGGTAGTTTTATGCGATCACCAGCATCGGTGATGGCTTCGTAACGGATGTAGATGGAGTCGTTGTCGGGAATGAGGTCGTAGCCCGCCATATCCACAAAAGCAGTGGATGCGTAATAACCTCCGGGCAGAGCCGGCGGGGAAGTGAACTGCTCGTGCACCTGCGCAATAACACCATCCTTACTGGCCTGCAAAATGCTCAGCGTAAAATCGATAGTGCCTTCGTAATCGGACTGGCAGGCAAACTTTACTTGTCCCGTTTTATAGACGGCGTAATCGACCTCCAACTGTTGCGGTGAGGAAAATGGCAATGCGTAAAGAGTATCCTCGAGGGGAATGATCGGGGGAATGCTGTCGCGGGCATCTTTGAAAAAGTCTTCGGCTTCCTGGGTGAGCACGTCTCCTTTGTAGCGCAGGTGTATGATGCCGTCCGGCGTGATTTCGATGAACGTATATTCATCAAAACTTTCCAGCAGGTCCTGCATCGTTGTTGTTGCTTTTACCAGCGGAATGGCGAATTCGGCAGGGCCAGCAACTACTTCAGCCCCCCGAAACTCATCGATTTTTTGACAGCCCAGTGCCAGCCCTAAGCAGGTAAACAGCACGAATAGCCGGGAATCTTTCATCAGGATTTTCTTTTGACACCCTTGTCTCGGGTTTCCGGCCTTCTGCCGGATTTGAATAAAATGTTTGCAAAGTTAACGCCGCGAACCTCAGTTCGTTGCCTCATTTTGTAAAACGCAAAACTAACATCAATGGTAAGGGTGTCCTGAATATGAGTTTGTCAATTGAGAGGCAAAACAGCACCTTTCAGCACAAGCGCCAGACGACCGGCCTTATTGCAAATTAACTTTTTGTCCCAATGTGGGTATTTCAATATCGGAAAACCCGCGTTCGCCGAGATAGGAGCGAAGGGCTTCCTGGCTGTCGATTTCACCATGTACGAGGTATATCTTTTTAGTGTGCTCGCGATCCACTCTATGTCTTCATCCGGATTTCCTTGTTTTTGCAGTATTGAAATGTAACTCGTAATTGCATTTTTGTTGTCAGGCAAAAGTTTTATTTCTTTTTCTAACAGTTCCTTCGAGCGTTCAATATCCCCCA
>CAZPHZ010000179.1:0-7161 GCA_964586035.1 uncultured Saprospiraceae bacterium | reverse complement strand
GAGGTATGAGGTATGAGGTATGAGGTGAGAGGTGTGAGGTGAGAGGTGTGAGGTGTGAGGTGAGAGGTGTGAGGTGAGAGGTGTGAGGTGTGAGGTGTGAGGTATGAGGTACGGGTACTGCGGGGAGGTGGGCCAACATACCAAAACGCTAATACGCCAACACGCCAAAGTGCCATCCTCATTTCTTTATTTTGGCGTGTTTGAGCACTTTGGCTTCGACGTAGAAAATGGTTTCTTCGGCGATGTTCTTGGCGAGGTCGCCCACTCTTTCCAGTTTGTTGATGATGGAAAAAAGGTAAAGTACGTGCAGCGATTCTTCCTTATTGCTTGCCTTGTGGCTGGCAAGGGCGGTCACTGCTTTTTTATAAAACTTGTTGACGATTTCGTCTTTGACGAACACCAGGCGGGCCACTTCGGTGTCCTCATTGATAAACCCGTCAATGGCGTCGTTGACCATTTCCAGGGCGGTGTCGAAGATGCCGTCGAATGACACGGCGTCGAGGAGTTTGGGCTCTATTTCACTATTTATTTTTTCTTTCCGCACATAGCGGGCGATTTTGTCAGCATGGTCGCCGATGCGCTCGAGGTATATCACGATTTTCACGGTCGCCAGTACGAGGCGCAGGTCGCCGGCCACGGGATTGTACAGGGCGATGATGTTTTCGCAATCTTTGGAAATGGCGAGTTCCGTGGCATTCACCCGGTTTTCCACTTTGTGGATTTCCTTGGCCATCGAAACCGACTGTTTGGCGAAGGCCTTATTGGATTTCTTCAATTGGCGCTGCGCCAAGTGCATCATGCCGATGATGTCCTCTTTGAGTTGGGCTAATTCCCGTTCGAGATTGGTCATGTCTTTTTGATATTGCGTTTAATGATACGGAGGGGGTTGAGGAAGGTTGAGGGAGGTTGAGGAAGTTGAGATGTGGGATTCTCAACCCTCTCAACCCTCTCAACTCTCTCAACTCTCTCAACCCTCTCAACTCTCTCAACTCTCTCAACCCTCTCAACCCTCTCAACTCTCTCAACCCTCTCAACCCTCTCCCCTCACCCGAACCTGCCGGTAATATACCGCTCGGTCAGTTCCTGTTCCGGGTTGGTAAAAATCTTTTTCGTCTTTTGGTATTCCACCAGGTTGCCCATGTAGAAAAAGGCTGTTTTATCGCTCACCCGGCCAGCCTGTTGCATGTTGTGAGTAACGATGACAATGGTATATTTTTCTTTGAGGCCGTGGATGAGTTCCTCCACCTTGCCGGTGGCGATGGGGTCGAGGGCCGAGGCCGGCTCGTCCATGAGCAGCACGGAAGGCTCCACGGCAAGTGCCCGTGCAATGCAGAGACGCTGCTGTTGCCCGCCGGAAAGGGCGAGGGCCGATTTGCCGAGGTTATCTTTTACCTCTTCCCACAAAGCCGACTGCCGGAGCGCTTTTTCCACGGCTTCGTCGAGTACCGAACGCTTTTTGATGCCCTGAATTTTCAGGCCATAGGCCACGTTTTCAAAAATGGATTTCGGGAAGGGGTTGGGTTTTTGAAACACCATGCCCACCATCTTGCGCAGCTCCTCCACCATGATACTTTTATCGTAAATATCCCGCCCATCGATGCAAATATCCCCTTCTTTGCGAAAGGTATCGATGTAATCGTTCATGCGGTTGAACAGTCGCAAAAATGTGCTTTTCCCGCAACCCGACGGGCCGATAAACGCCGTGACACTCTTCTCCCCGATGTCAATGCTCACGTCCTTTATCACTTTGTTGTCTCCATAAAAAACGTTGACGTTTTCCGTGCTGAGCTTGGCCGGAGCAGATTTTTTCTTTGAATCACTCATTTTTAATATTGGCTTTGCAAAATGCATTTTCTTTTCCAATGTCAGGGTTTCCATGATACGAGAATTTTACCAGTTAGTATTTTTCTGCCAGCGATGGCGCAGCCACACTGCGATGCCATTCATCAAAAAGGTGATGCCGAGCAAAATGACGATGCCCGCCGCCGCGTTTACCACAAAAGCGTGGTCGGGGCGCGACACCCAGTTGAAAATCTGTATGGGCAGTACGGTAAAATCATCCATCGGTGTTTTGGCCACAAACGGCACGTAGGCCAACGCCCCGATGACGATGAGCGGCGCTGTTTCACCGATGGCCCTCGACAAGGCCAGTATAATGCCGGTGGCTATTCCGCCGCCTGCGGCGGGCAAAATCTGATGCCGGATGGTCTGCCATTTGGTGGCGCCCATGCCGAACGACGCCTCTTTCAGCGATGAAGGTACAGCCTTTACTGCTTCCCGCGTGGCCACGATGATGATGGGCAAAATGAGCAGCGAAAGGGTGAACGACCCCGCAAGTAAACTGCCGCCGAAGTGCAGCGTGCGCACGAAGATTTCCAGCCCGAGGATGCCGTAAATCACCGACGGCACCCCGGCCAGGTTGGTGATGTTCACTTCGAGGATATTGCTCAACCGCCCTTTTTTGCTGTATTCTTCCAGATAAATGCCCGCTGCCACACCCAGCGGTATGGAGATGAGTGCCGTGAGGCCGAATATCCAGAGCGAGCCGGTCCAGGCTGTCAGGATGCCTGCTTTTTCCGCCTTTCGGGATGGCAGGCTCGACATGAACTGCCAGTCTATGCGGTGGAGGCCGTCGAGCAAAATACTGCCGATGAATACGGCCAGCAACACGATGCCTATCAGGGTGGAAAATATCCCCACATATTTAAAGGCCTGGTCTTTGAACCTGTTGATGCGGACATTATTCATATTTCTCCTGGTATTTCTTCCGAATGTAAAAACTGACGCTGTTCAGCAAAAACGTAAAGGCGAATAACATGAGGCCCGCTGCGAAAATGGTGCGGTATTCCACCGAGCCATGGGGCACGTCGCCAAGGCTCACCTGCACGATATACGCCGTGATTGTCTCAATGGTATCTAATGGATTGGCGGTGAGGTTGGGCATTTGGCCGGCGGCAATAGCCACAATCATCGTTTCGCCGATGGCCCGTGCAAATGCCAGAATTACCGAAACGATGATGCCCGATGACGCCGCCGGCACCAGCACCTTGAAGGAAGTTTGAAAGCGCGTAGCTCCCATGCCATAAGATGCCTCCCGCAGCGATTTGGGCACGGCAAAAAGCGCGTCTTCGCTCAGCGATGACACCATCGGGATAATCATGATGCCCATGACCAGTCCTGCCGACAACGCATTGAAGGTGGCCATTTCGGGAAAAATGTTTTTCAGAAATGGCGTCACCACGGTGAGGGCAAAAAAGCCGTACACCACCGTGGGCACGGCTGCCAGCACTTCCAGCATGGGTTTGAAAATATCCCGGAATCTGCGCGGCGCGTACTCGCTCAGGTAGATGGCGATGCAGATGCCCAGTGGCAGCGCCACCGCCACGGCAATAAAGGTGGTGAGCATGGTGCCGCTAATGAGCGGCAATATGCCGTAATTCTTTTTGGTAAATAGGGGGGTCCATTCCGTATTGGTCAAAAACTCGACGATGGAAACGTCTTTGAAAAAAACGAGGGATTCCGACAACAACACCCAGATGATGCCTATCGTGGTGAGGATGGTGACAACAGCACTGCTGAAAAGTCCGCCTTCTATTATTTTTTCGCTGGTCTTCATGCGATAGCTTGAAATAAGCTCCCGGATTCCATACCCGGAGGGAACCTTTCCATGTCATGTGTACCAGACGTGGACAGATTCCCTCCGGAGATGGAAGAAGAAGGATGAAAAATAACTCGCTATCATTTGGCCGGAGCGCCATCCGATTTATGCTCCGCAACGAAAGCCCGGAACCTCTCCAACTGGGCTTTGTATTCCGCATCCGGCAGCGGAATATATCCCACATCTCCGACGAGGCTGGCTGCGTTTTCGAGATAAAACTCGACGAAGCGCACCACCTCGGGCCGGGCGGCCCCGTGGCTGTTTACATAAATGAATAGCGGCCGCGACAACGGAGCATAAGTTCCGTTTTTCACCGTTTCGAGGCTGGGTGCTACCGGACCGTTGCCATTGTCCACGGCCACGAGCTTCAGCTTGTCGCTATTTTCGTGGAAATAGGCGAGGCCGAAAAACCCGAGGGCATCTTTGTCGCCAGCCACGCCCTGCACCAGCACGTTGTCATCTTCGCTGGGCATGTAATCGCCGCGGCTGGCACCGCTTTCGCCCACGATGGCTTCGGTGAAATAATCGAACGTGCCGGAGGCCGTGCCAGGCCCGAGCAATGTGAGCGGGGCATCGGGAAAGCCATCGCGCACCTGGTTCCAGTTGGTGATGGTTTCCTGCGCAGCAGGCTCCCAAATCTTCTTCAGCTCGGCAGTGGTCAGCGATTCAGCCCAATCGTTTTCTGGGTTAACCACGACGGCCAGGCCATCGTAACCCACGGTGAGTTGTATGTAATTCACCCCGTTGTCGGCGCAGGTTTTGGCCTCTTTATCTTTGATGGGCCGGCTGGCGTCGGAGATGACCGTTTCGCCGCGGGAGAATTTCTTGAAACCTCCGCCGGTACCCGATACGCCGATGGTCAGACGCACGTCAGGCGCCTCTGCCCGGAATTCTTCAGCTACAGCCTCCGTGATGGGATACACTGTGCTGGAACCGTCGATTTGGATGCTGCCGCTGAGAGCGGTATTACCGCTGCCGTCATTTACAGCGGTATCGCCGCCGCAGGCGTAGAACATTGTTGCTGAGAGCAACAGAAAAAATGTCGTTTTGATAAATGAAATCATGATTTTGATGTTTTTTTTTATTGTTGAGAAGGTTGAGGGGGTTGAGAGGGTTTGGAACTCAACCTCATCAACTTTTCTCAACTTTCTCAACCAGTTTAACCTTTCTCAAAAGTCGATCATCACGCGGGTCTCGAGGATGTTGCTCTTGCCGAGGTTCGCCACATCGGCCCGCACGTAATTGGCCATGATACGGGTGGCGGGGTTGAGGTACCAGTTCACGCCGAAGGTCCATTCTTTCATTTCACCCCCGGTGACCTCGCCATCGTTGAGGTTGATTTCGCTGTAGCGAACGGCCAACTCCCATGCTCCGGCACCACCAGAGCCAGCATCGTGTTTGGGTTTCAGGCGGTTCAGTCCGGAGTAGGAGTTTTTCAGTGACCTGTGCTCGCCGGTGAGGATGTAACTGACCTGGCCATACCAGGAGTAAAGGAAGTAGTTGTTCGGTGCGTTGACTGTAGCTGCCAAATATTCGCCTTGAACATAAAGAGGTCCGCTAATCACCACGGCTTCAGCATTGACGAGGTTCACCGTGTTCACATCGCTGATGGTACCTGTGGACACATATTTCGGAGCGAGGTGAGAGGCGGGCTTGGAAGCCACCTTGTACTCTCCGCCTTTCGGCGACCGGGACGAAAAGCCAATCCCAACCTGGGCCACTCTGTGATTGTCAGTATCATTGAGCAGAAGACCGGAAATACGCGCCGTGAGGTTGAAATCTTCCCCCGCGTTTTTGTCATCGCCGGTTGCGCTGGCGTTTCGGAACGCGCCGAGTTGCCAGCCGATTCGATTGTCCAGCGCTTCGCTATGTATCATTGCTCCGAAATTGCGCTCCGGCATGAATGCCACATAAGCCTCCCGCTCCATGAAACTCATGTATTTGCTACTTGACAGCACCTCCAGACGAAATGGCTCTTTAAAATGCCCCATTCGAAGGTTGCCCACCACGGGCAGGTGGCTAAATTCAACGAAAACGTCTTTGAAAACGACAGCTCCACCAGAAAATTCGAGTTGTAGTTTGTAATGTAAGTTGTGGTAAAACCGGCCCTCGTTGAAGAATCGCACCCGTCTGAATTCCACGCCGTTGGTTTTGTCACCAAAAGCGGCTTTAATTGAATCGTCCTGATTAAGATAGGCCATGTCAAACTGGATGCGGCCCCCAAACTTCATCTTGATGTCTTTGTCAGCGCTCTCCACTTTATAGCCGTTGTTCCAATTGGTCGTAAAATTGTTTTGTGACCAGCCAATACCCTGAAGTAGCAGCATGCATGCCGCAATCGCAAAATTTTTCATACGGTAAAGAAGTTTTTAAATTCGGGGCAAAGCTATTGGCAAGGCATTACGGCAATGTTTATTCAATATTAATTTACGTTAACTCATCTGGTGGGGAGCACAGACAAGCTTGCCAAATTCGAATAATGTTGAGGTGGGAAAATGGATGAGTACCCACGCATTGCGCACATTGGCGAGTGGGTTACTAAAGTCACATCATGCCAAAACCGAAGCCCGCTGCCCGGCTTGAAACCGTCGCACCTCTGGAATTCTTCTGTGCAGCCACATTCCTGGTAGTGCAACGAAAACAAACGCCGGCAGCACCACAGCCGATACCGCATATTTTGCAAAAACGAATTTACTCATACTGAATACCAGCCAACCCGGACAAGCCCGTATAGTCCGCAAAACATCAATTTATGGTAATACCATACACAGTATTTTCCATTACTCAAGTTAAATACATAACACACAACAAACCTACACCTCCCAATACTACAGCATACGGAAAAGCCATTTTCACCATTTTCCCATAGGAAAGATTTATTAATGGTGCCAGTGATGAAGTAAGTAAAAACAGAAATGCAGCCTGCCCATTAGGGGTTGCGACGCTTGGTAAATTTGTTCCCGTATTAATTGCGATAGCTAATTTGTCGAATTGTTCGGGTGATAATTCTCCAGCGTTAAAAGCGGTTTCGATTTCATTAATATAAACCGTTGCAACAAAAACATTATCGCTAATGGCGGATAATACTCCGTTTGCAATGTAGAATACGGTAGGCTGCACAGCCGCGTCCATTGACAATGCCCAGTCAATGACCGGCTTGAATAAATGTTGGTCATGAATCATTGCAACAATCACAAAAAACACAACCAATAAGGCTGTAAAAGGCATGGCTTCTTCAAACGCGGGGCCTAGCTGGTGCTCGTCGGTAACTCCCATAAACGCAGCTTGAAAAATAATTAGTGCTAACCCAATGAAACCTACGGGAGCAAGGTGCAATGCCAAACCAATAATGAGTAACACCATAGCAACGGCCTGCACGATAAGTCTGTACTTTTCTTTTTCGGTCCGGCTTTCATCTTCAACCCTGGAGTAGTTCTCAATTACTCTCCGGGCAACCTCAGGCAGTTTTCCTCCAAAACCAAAAAACTTCGATTTTTCGAGAA
>CAZPHZ010000178.1:0-7217 GCA_964586035.1 uncultured Saprospiraceae bacterium | reverse complement strand
ATTATCATACCAGTAAAAAACAAAAAAGGCCCCCCTCCAAAACGATGGAGAGAGGCTATCCCAAAAACCGATTACATCTTAAGTTCTATGGGGAACTGTATCTTATAGGCAACATCATAGCTCAGACTACAAACTCAGGTCCAAAACTCCCAATGCTGCAGGGTGCCTTATTTCATAGCGCAAAATCTGAGGCACATGTGAGGAATTCACATTACCTGCCTTAAAAAATGTTAAACCGTATCTGTGAACGCGGGGAGAAAGAAAAAGAATGAGAAGCCTGGATTACCAACGGTTTTAGAGATGTCAGTATAAATCGGTTGTTGGGACGGGACTTAAAGTTGGTGATGTCATCCCATAAGGGCAAATTGGTTAGATGTCCAAATCCGGCTTCTCATTACACGATAGTGTAGCGTAACTTTCTTTTCATGTTCACAGGAATTTAATTGTACAAATCAGTAAAAAAACCGTGCCCAAAAGTATAAGCTGACGAGCATACCCCAAAATAATTATCATAAAATATTTAATACCAACGGAATTTTCAACGCCACAGAAATTTCTTTCTCGGAAAGCAAAAGCACCAATGGGGCCTGCCACCGTTGTATACAGGCAATTTCACAGATGTTGGTTCTTGGGTGTGGTAGTTATCACTAATTTTTCTAAATAAATTTATTAAGCGCTATCCATAATTCAAATTCCAAAATATTTCTGGTGAGTCCTACCCTAATCGCCTCAGGGCGCTTGATAGAACCCTGAGATTACAACAACCGTTTCTTTCATTCTCAAATGCAGGCTAATTGAACTTAACGAATAGAATTCCCTGCTTTCAAAATAGTAAAAAGCTATTTTTGCTTTCCAAATTCACTACTAATAAAGCAACATGACTGCTATTTCCATGAAAAAACACAATTTCTATGCGGGCCCGGCCATATTACCACAAAGCGTTTTCGAAGAGGCGGCACGGGCTGTCAACGACTTCAACGGACAGGGATTATCCATTCTGGAAATCTCACACCGCAGCAAAGACTTCGCCGCCGTCATGGCAGAAACCGAATCTTTGGTACGGGAGATAGGCGGCATAGATGACAGATACGCCGTACTGTTCCTGACGGGCGGCGCCAGTACGCAGTTTTTTATGGCGCCTATGAACTTCCTCCGCAAAGGAGAAAAAGCAGCTTATGTTGAGACGGGTGCCTGGTCATCAAAAGCCATTAAAGAGGCCCGGCTCTTTGGCAACATCGAGGTATCCGCCACCAGTAAGGAGCGCAATTTTTCCTTTATCCCAAAAGGTTTTGACGTGCCGGAAGACGCCGCTTACCTCCACCTGACGAGTAACAATACCATCTATGGGACCCAATACAAAAAATACCCGGAGACAGGAATACCCCTCATCGCCGATATGTCGTCAGATATGTTTAGCCGGCCGTTCGACATTAACCGTTTCGCAATGCTTTACGCCGGCGCGCAAAAAAACATCGGCCCTGCTGGTGTGACCCTGGCCATCGTCAGAAAAGATTGGTTGGGCCGCTCTGGATCCAGCATTCCTACCATGTTGAACTATAAAATACACGCCGAAAAAGGCTCCACTTTCAATACTCCACCGGTGTTCCCCATTTACGTGATGATGCTCACTTTGCGATGGATAAAAGCAAAAGGTGGCTTGGAGGCCATCAACCGGAGAAATACCGGGAAGGCAAATACCCTTTACGCAGAAATAGACGCCAATCCATGCTTCGCCGGCACGGTGGCAAACGAGGACCGTTCACTGATGAACGTTTGTTTTTTGCCGTCGAAACCTGAATACGAAGCTCCCTTCCTGGAAATGTGCGAAGCAGCGGGCATCACCGGCATCAAAGGCCACCGGTCGGTGGGCGGGTTCCGGGCATCTATTTACAACGCCATGGGCAAAGAGAGCGTTTTAGCGTTGGTGGAAGTCATGAGGAATTTTGCAGCAAAGCAAGGATGAGAGGCGGGGCCGGTGAGAATAGGCCATCATTGCAAGGATAATTATTCAAAAAAAACTCCCGGCACCACAGCGCCGGGAGTTTTTCGTTTTCCGGGAAATCAGTGTCTGCCTCACATCTTCACGATTTTCACCCTTTTCCCATTTTTGTATTCCACGATGAAAGCACCTTTAAAATCGCGATTAGATCGGACGGCAGGTAAATCGTCCATCGCATCTTTGACTGAACCGTAACCCCCTATCATCACACGGTAAAGGCCGCGGTCTTTGAGGAATTCCGTTTCAAGCGTGCCCAGGGTTTTTACGGAGGAGTAGCGCGACTGGGTTTCAACAAACCTGGACAGTGCGATGATTTGAATTTTGTAGGTGACCGCTGATTCATCGGGTTTCTCCCCGGCCGCTGCCGCCGGGGTATCCGGCTGAGGTTTGGGAGCCACTACTTTTTCTTCTTTAGGAACTTCTGGTTTTTTCACAGGCTCCACGGTGACCGCCTGTTCTTTCACCACCTTTTTGGGCTGCGGCTCAGGTTGCTCTTTCACGGCAACGGGTTCTTCTCCTCCCACCTGGTCGAAGGGGTCCATGTACAAGTTGCCTCCAAAATCGGTGTAGGTGGCAAAGTCGTAAGTATCGAACTCGTAAGTACCGGCAGAAAATCCTTCTTTAAGTGCTTCTATGTAATATTTTCTGGAAGGCTCCAACGCAAAGTCGTAAGCCCCATCATCCGACACTATTTTGGAGATGTAGCGTTTCTGCCCCGTGCCCATAATTTCATACAGCGCCACTTCCACATTATTCATTGGCTGTTTTGAGGACTTGTTGAGCACCTCTCCTTTTGCCAGCCATTGGCGTTCGGGAGTTTTATAAGTGAACGCAAAAATATCTTCATCGGTGGTGGCTATTTTCTCCATACCGAAGGTGCGGTTTGAAACGAAGAAGCCGCCTTTCCCGGTTGAAGTTTTAATGAAGGAAAAGTCATCGGCCGGGGAATTGAGAGGCGTGCCCACATTTTCCGTCTTTTCCCAATTGGAACGGGCACCTTTAATGCTAAAAATGTCAAACCCGCCCATGGAAATTTGGCCGTTTGAGGCAAAATAAAGTTTGCCTTCCAACTGGTCGTAGTACGGAGTAATTTCATCGCCGATGGTATTGATGCGGGAGCCGGCATTGATGGGCAGGGTAAAATCATTCGCATTGCTTTTTATTTCGCGGGTGGTGTACCAGATATCCATGCCGCCCATACCGCCGCTGCGGTTGGAGGCAAAATAAAGCACCTCTGTTCCTCCGTCGTGTACCACAAACGGATGTGTGGTGGTCACATTGGACTCGTTTACATAATCCGGCAATTTTTCGGGAGTAGTCCAGGTTTTGCCTACACGGCGTGTCACGAAGATATCGCAGCGTGTGGTGAGGCCTCCCCAGTTTTCTTCGGACTGGCAGATGGTAAAATAAAAGCGATTGTTGTCAGGGGTCAGTGTTCCATTGCAAAAATGGTCATTTTCGATGACGGGAAAATTTTCGATGGGTTTGGACTTGTTCCATTCTCCGCCCACTTTCAGAGAGCGGTAAATACCTGCCCGTTTGTCCATTGTGGAAGAATAATAGAGCGCTTCATCGCCGAATGGAAAGGGAGCGAACTCAGTCTCCGGCGTATTGACATTGGCACTCAGGTGTTCCACTTCGAGGTTGGCATCTCCCCCTTTCACAGCAAGCTGAGCGGCGAGTTCACATCCACGCAGTTCGTTTTGCACGATTTGTGACACTGTCGCTTTATCAGTCCCTTTGTAATGGCCGAGGAAGTTGACCAATTCACTGCTGGCGGCTTCGTAGTCGCCGTTTTGTTTCAGCGAGCGGGCATACCTTAGTCCGATGAGTGGATATGTGTCATTGTCGTCTTTCACATTCCGCCAGCAATCGGCAGCATTGGGATAGTCCCTCACGGTGTAAAATGACTCACCGGCTTTGTAAATCAACTCCTTCTTTTTTGTTTTCATTTTCCAGGCCGAGCGGTAGTGTTCTCCGGCGTCGGCATATTGGGAATTGGCGTACAACTCGTCAGCGAGCTTTAGGTGTTTTTTCCAGCTTAGCTTTTCCTGAGCCTGAAGTGTGCCGGCAAACAGAAAAGTAAGTAACAGCGGTAAAATGATGGGATTTTTCATAAATAGTAAATTGTGATTGATGAACGATGAATCAAACTCAAGCTGCGTCATCATCATTTATCAATGGTCAATAGTTTTTCAATAATTAGTGGATAATACCGGTGCTCCAATTGAAGCACTTTTTGAGCAATAATTTCCGGCGTATCTCCATCTTCCAGGAGGCACTTCGCCTGAAAGACGATACTGCCTTCGTCGTATTGCTCGTTCACGTAATGTATGGTGATGCCACTTTCCTTTTCTCCCGCTTTACAAACGGCCTTATGCACATTCATCCCATACAATCCCTTGCCTCCGTATTTGGGCAATAGCGCAGGATGAATGTTGACCATGCGCTTCTCAAAAGCTCTCACCAAATATCCCGGCACCAATAACAAAAAGCCCGCCAATACCACAAAATCAATTAAATATTTATTAAGTATTTTTAAAATATCTTTAGATTTACTTAAATACTCCCGGTTGAGAACGAAAGTGCCGATGCCTTTTTCACGGGCCATGTCCAATACTGGCGCCGCCGGTTTATTGGACACAATAAGGCTTACGGAAAAATCGTCGTTGTGTTCAAAATGCTCCACTATTTTCCTGGCGTTAGAACCTGTTCCGGAGGCGAAAATGGCGATATTTTTTTTCATAATAATTTGGTTCTCAATAGACTCGATATGAATGCTTTGATGATTTTTTTTGGTGGCTTTACCGTACCGGTGTTTTCCAAAACCCAAACTTCTCAAAACTCCGGCACAGTTGCTACACCCGGCCACTGCCCTCGTCGCATATTGCCTGTGCTAAATTTCTGCAAACCCCACAAGAACATTACCTTTGTGCCTCTTTTTTACGTGCTGCCATTGCACTCGATGAGGTGGTTTTCATTTTCCCGGCCGCCCTGTACCCTTATCCCATGCGCTTCGAAACTCACAACATTTTGCAGCCGTAGAATACAAACAGCGCAGACCCTCCAGGGCCGAAACACAAAATAACATGCAAATCAACCTCTTTCACCAACTTGAGACAGCGCCCGAAGTGCTGATAGTACCGATTGTAAAACAACCTGACCGGGAGGACATACTTTCCCGGATTGCCCTCGAAGTCAAAATCTCCCCCGATAATCTTCAGACCGGATTCAAAGCGGAGCACAAAGAGGTGCTTCCGGTGTACCTGCCGCAAAACCGCTGCATTTACCTCTTGGGGCTGGGCGAGGCACCTGGCGCAAAAGCGGTGCTCGATGCTTTCCGCTCTTTTTCCTATAAAAATAAGGAGAGCCTTCCCGCCAGTATTGGGGTGAGCCTGCTGCACCATAATGCCCCAACAGCCCCTGACTCGTGGGCGGAGGCCGCCGTTAATGGCATCACTTTAGGATGCTACGACATCGGGCTTTACAAAACCGATGAGAAAAAGACCACGGCTTTCAATGAAGGGGATGGAGTCGTGAATATCTATGCTGCCGCAAAACACGCGGCGGCTGTCAAAAAGGCCGCCGCCAAAGGTAAGGCCATCGCCGAAACCCAGATTGAAATTTTCAACCTGGTAAATGCCCCCGCCAACAAAAAGAACCCGCAAACCCTGGCAGATTGGGCCATCCGTTCGGGTGAAAAATTCGGCTATAGAGTCAAAGTTTTTAATAAAAAAGAAATTGACTCACTGGGGCTCCACGCCCTGCTCGCCGTCAACCGGGGCAGTGAAAACCCGCCCGTTTTTATCGTGATGGAGTACAAACCCAAAGACGGGAATGTCAAGAAAAAAGTAGGACTGGTGGGCAAAGGAGTCACTTTCGACACCGGGGGATTGTCTATCAAGCCATCTAACAATATGCACCTGATGAAATCGGACATGGGCGGCGCCGCCGCCGTGATGGGCACGATGGAGATGGCCGCAAAACTGCAACTCCCCGTGCATATCACCGGCATCGTCCCGGCCACCGACAACTCCGTGGATGCCCTGTCCGTGAAACCCGGCGACGTCATTGGCTCGTTCCTCGGCAAGAGCATCGAAGTTATCGACACAGACGCCGAAGGCCGCCTCGTGCTCGCCGACGGCTTGGCCTACGCCGTGAAGAAGTTTAAACCCGATGTGCTCATAGATTTGGCCACCCTCACCGGGTCCTGCATCCGCACCTTCGGCAACTATGCCGGCGGCTTGTTTTCCAACAACGACGAACTGTCCGGCCAACTACTGAGCGCCGGCCAGGCAACCGGCGAGCGCCTCTGGCCCCTCCCCCTCTGGGACGACTACAAAAAGGAGGTCAAGTCCGACGTGGCCGACGTGAAAAACTTCAGCGGCCTGCCCTCCGCCGGAGCCATCTCGGCCGCCAAATTCCTCGAAGAGTTCATCGAAAACCATCCGGCATGGGCGCATCTCGACATCGCCGGCGTGGCCATGTGCGATTCAGAATTTGCTTCGCAAAAAAGCGCCACGGCTTTCGGCGTGCGGCTGCTAGTTGAGTATTTGGAGGAGCTGGGCAAACTTAATAAAGTGTAGAAATTTTGGGCCTGCCTCCTTTCTCTTTCTTTCCCGTTCCTTGTTCGTAGCTATTTTCTTTTGGCAAAACCCAACAAAAATCTTTTCTTCGTGGATGAAAGCATACACCCTCACAGCCGGACAAACACGATGCATGAAAAAGACCATCAACGTCCACGACCTCACTTTCGAGCCTTTTATAGAGAGCCTGGAAATCGCTCGCCGGGTGGAGGAAATGGGCCGGCAAATCACCGGAAAATACCAGGGCCAACGCCCGCTGTTTTTGAGCGTGCTGAATGGAGCCTTCGTATTTGCCGCCGACTTGCTGCGGGCCATTGACCTGGAATGCGAGCTGGCCTTCGTCCGGCTGGCATCGTATGAGGGCACCGGGTCTTCCGGAAAAATCAGAACGGTGTTGGGCCTCGACATCCCCATCAAAGGCAGGCCCGTCATCGTGGTAGAAGACATCGTGGACTCCGGCCGCACCCTCCACCACTTCATGGGTTATCTTCAAAAAATGGAACCTGCCTCCATTGCGCTAGCCTCCTTATTGTTCAAACCCGATGCGTTGAAATTCCCCGTAAAAATCGACTACCCCGGCTTTGAAATTCCCGACAAATTCGTCGTCGGCTACGGCCTCGATTACGACGGCC
>CAZPHZ010000177.1:0-7279 GCA_964586035.1 uncultured Saprospiraceae bacterium | reverse complement strand
CTGTTCGGCTTGAAAGGGGGAGGCTGGTGAATAGGAATTGGGAGTACGCTGCCCACTCCATAAAATTGTTACGCACTCAAATCATTTCTTTTTCAGTAAATCCCTGATTTCTTCGAGTAATACTACATCGGCTGCCGGTGCCGGTGGCGCGGCGGGAGCTTCTTCCTCTTTTTTCTTGGCCTTGTTGATGCCTTTAACAACGAGGAACATCACGAAAGCAACGATGATGAAGTCGATGACGGTCATGATGAATGAGCCGTAGAGCACGGCCACTTCTGCGGCGGTTTCCGCACCGTCAGGCCCCACCACTGCGGGTTTTATCACCCACTTCAGGCTGTTGAAGTCAATGCCACTGATCAATTGGCCGATCAATGGCGCCACGATACCCTGGGTAAAAGAGGTGACTACTTTTCCGAATGCGGCACCCATGACAAAGCCAACGGCGATGTCAATCAGGTTGCCTTTCATGGCAAATTCCTTGAATTCTTTAAACATAACGCACTTGTTTTGAATGGTGAGTAAATTGGTTTGTCGTTACGACGAAAGTAAGAAAGAAAGTATCGTAAACAAAGGAAAGAGCGGTTTCGAGTCCCAGGTTTTGGCTTTCACGGACTGAAACCGCTGACTGACGATTAAAGATAGGTTCATAAAAAAAGCCGCCCGGGGTCCGGCACGGCTTGACAAGTTATAATCTCATGAAAGTCCTTTAAAATCAGCTTTTATGTTATCCGCTAACTTTTCCCAGGGGGGAGAAAAAGTTCCCCCTCAGTCATGGGGGAACTACGGACAGTTTCGTGGGTTTCGCCGGAGCGAATCCCTCGCACTAACGGTTAATGGGAAATCGGAATTGGGAAATCGGTTGTTTGGAATTTTAGCGTTTAGCCGGTTAGCGCCTCGAGCAAATACGACACGCCAACCTGCTGCCACGCCACATAATCGGTTTTGGGTAATCGGTCTCTGGTTTCGGCTACTAATCAGCCGGTTTCAACGTAATCGGTTTAATAAAAATGTAATCGGTTTATCTTTCAGCTTGTTGGCGCTTTAGCCCTTTAGCATATTTGGCCAACACGCTAATACGTCATTTCGCTACTGCGCAATAATTTTACCCGTATTCAGGAGTTTCCCGTCTGCTTCCAGGCGGTAGGTATAGGTGCCTGCCGCCAGGCCATTTCTGGGCACCGACAGACTGTTGCCTGCCGACTGTTGTTGGCGGACAAGCTGCCCTTTCATGTCGAAAATATAAATACTCAAAGTCTGGAAAGGCACCCCCTTCGTCTCGAACACTATCGCCGAGGCGAATGGATTGGGGTACGCATTTATTTCCACACCCGGCAGGAGCGGCTCGTCCGTACCTGTGACTAACAGGCAATTGAAGAAACTATCGCACACCACGTGGGTGTAAGTGGCCGTCTGTGCGGGTGCATCGAATCCTAAAAAGACAGCTGCGCTGTTAGGGATGAGTGTGCCGTCGGGATTACCGGGTTTCTGTGAAACCTTGAATTTGATAAATCCCTGCGAATCAGCGCTGCCGTCTGGTAACAGGAGAATGTTGTCGAATGTGAATTTCAGCACACCATTGCCGTACACCTCGAAGTCGTAGGGATGGCTGCTTGCGCCAGGCACCACGGTCGCCAAATCGAGGCTCGGTGGCAAAGTGTCTCTGATGACCAGACGTGTAACCGTATCAGTTCCGGCGTTTTGGAAGAAAATGTGATACTCAACGTCGGTGTTGGCGGGGATGAGATTTTCCCCGCCATTGTAATAGCCCTTGGGATAGCCTCGCAATAAAATGTAATCGGTGGAACTGATAGCCTCCTGTACGTCTATGTTTACAAACGGGTCGTTGTCATTTTCATGGAACATTGTTGTGAACCCGGTAGAAAAATTGCTTTCGGTAGTGCAGCCTTCGATGGCCACTGTGGGGTAGCTGTTGCCCGGGTGGCCGGGCGATTGCTCCGCAATGATGCGGTAGGTAGCGCCGGTGGTGGCCACCGAAATTAGGGTGTCTTCTCCGGCAACCAATTGGAAATCTACCGGTTCCGGTGACAGCATGACCTGGTCTTCGATGACGATGAATCCCTGGGGTTGCTCCATGTTGCCCACCCCGTTGTTTTTCAGCGTGAATCGCACGGAATCCATTGCAGGGTCACAACTACCTTCTACTGCTACATCCGACAGGTCCCAGTTGGGAGACACGGGCAGGCAGATGGAGTCGGGGAAAATATGAGCGCTGACAAAATAGGCCTGTGCCGGAACACCATTGCAATCGGAAGAGGCGGTAAAACTAAAACTGCCGCATTCATTGAGGTCCAGCGGGTCGAGGTCGAAGATGTACAGGCTGTCAAGATTCAGCGTCCATGGAATGGAAGCGCCTGTCATAGCCAGTGCATTATCCAGTATGATGTGCACGCTGGGCGTGGCAGCCGGTGTGGTGCCGCTATTGCAATAGTTCACCACGTAGCCGATGTTGGAGCAGTTTTGTACCACGGGTGCTGAAACATCCACTTCCAGCAACGGGCACTCCACCAGCGGGAGTATGGGGAAATTGCGAATCAGTGTATCATAAAACGTATTGAAAGTCACGTTGTACGCTGCCACGCAGGGTTCCCAGTAATTGTTTTTCACCAGCACGCTGACATTGTAGCTGCCCGTATCCACAGTGATGTCGAAATTCCCTTCTGTATCGGTTGTGCCAAAGAACGTTTTGCCGGGTGAGGCCGCTTTTACAATCCAGTCGTTCAGGCCGGGCTCTCCCGGCTGGAGGACGCAATCTTCGTCGTCGTTGAAAACCTTGCCTGTGAGGTGATTGGTGTAAACAGTGCCATCGGGGCCGGTTTTTATGAGGGTTACATCGTTGATAAAATTGCCGAATAGCGAGTTGTAACCCACGACGATGAACCCTTCATCGGCGGTTTCGGCCACGGCCTGCCCGCCATCGGTATGGCTGCCACGGCCGACATTATTCCACCAGATTTCGTTACCCTCGGTGTCGAATTTTGCCAGAAAGGCATCGGAGTTGGTGAAGTCGATTTCCGTTACACCCGCTACCACGAGGTCTCCGCCCTTGGTTTTCAGAATGTCGAAGCCCTGGTCGCCGAGGGTGCCGCCATAAGTGTTCGACCAGATTTCTCCTCCTGCGGCGTCCACTTTCAGCAGATAAACATCGCTGGTGGAGCCGGTGTAGCCCACGATGGCGATGTCACCGCCATCGGTTTCAGCGAGGTCGTAACCTTCGTCGATGTCGTTTGTACCAAAGAATTTAGCCCACTGCTGGCTGCCTGCGAAATCCACTTTCAGCAGGTAGAGGTCGGTGGAGCCATTGTCCTGGTTGAAAGCCGAACCGGTTATGAGATAGCCATCTGCTATTTCTATGACGCTGCGGCCGAAGTCGTCTTCAGTGGTGCCATAAGCCTGGCTCCACACCTGGTTGCCGTTGTCGTCCACTTTTACGAGAAGTACGTCGTGGCCGCCGTTGCCGAAGCTGGCGGTTCTGCCCACTATGAGATAGCCGCCGTTGTTTTCAGTTGGAATAATTCGATAGCCGAGGTCGTTATCACCGCCGCCGTACTGTTTGCTCCACAGTTTGTCGCCGTGAGCATTGATTTTCAGCAGGTACACATTGGACGGGGCGAGTTGGTTGGTGCGAATATCGCCGGCGATGAGGAACCCGCCATCAGGGGTTTCAAGCACCGAATAGCCGTGTTCCACAAACCCCTCGTCGTAATAGTTTTCCCAGAGCTCCTTTCCGTCCACATCTGTGCGGATGGCGTACACGTCAAGGTCGCCATCGGGGCCGAAACTCTCGCTGAACCCCACTGCCAGGTAGCCGTGGTCGGAGGCCTGAATAACGCTCTGCCCGATGTCCTCGGCATTGCCGCCGAAATAAATTTCCCAACCCTGTGCGTGAAGCCCCGGAGTGCCGAATGACAACACTGCCGCAAAGAGCGCGGCTCTAATCAGGCGAATTCGCCCGATGGCGGCTTGAATGGTGGGAATTGTATTACTCATGGGCAGATGATTCATGCGGCTATTCGAATACGATACAAATGTGAAAACAACTTTGCCTGAAACCAAAGACAAAAAATAGCGTTTGTTGAACAAAAGTAACCCTTTTATTAAGATTGATTTTTGAAAAATAGTCGTTAAACCTTTTAAAGTAAAGGAGTTGATGGATGTATCTGTTTCGTACTTTTGTTGAAGTAAAATAAACATAGCGCAGTCTATTTTTTATGAAAAAAACACACTTGGTCAGTGTTCTGAAGACTTTCGATAAAAAAGAAGTCAGAGAATTGCGAAAATGGCTCGCCTCTCCGGCCCACAATGTTCGGCAGGATGTGCGGGATTTGTTCGAATATCTCGTTGCCGGTAACCGGCTGTTTTCCAAAAGATTCTTGGAGAAGGAAAAAGCACACGCTGCCATTTACCCAGATAGAACGTTTAGCGATGCGGAGATGCGACAGGTGATTCATTTCTTGTTTAAGGCCGTCGAAAGTTACTTGCTACACAACGAAATGCAGAAAGATGAAGTGCGCTCGCAGTCTACGCTGGCCAAAGTGTACCGGAAGCGGCAGCTTCCCAAACTTTTCAGGAAAGCAATGGATACGGGCCGCAAAATCCAGGAACATCGCCATTATCGCAATCACGATTATTTTGAAAATGAGTACCTGCTGCAATTCGAGCAATATACCTACCTAAGCGGGTTGAGCCGCACTGTGCCCCTCAACTTGCAGGAAGTTTCCAACGTGCACGATATCGCCTACCTCACCAACAAGCTGCGTCTCAGTTGCATAATGCTGTCGCATCAGACAGTTTATACCGCCAGATACGAAACGGGACTACTCGGCGAGGTGCTCAGTTTTATAAAGCACCACCCTCAATTTCTGACAGAACCTGCTGTGGCCATCTATTATTACAGCTATTTAGCGATGACGGAGAAAGAGGATGAGTTCCATTTTCGTCATTTGAAAGAGCAAATTCTTCAACATGGTGACCAGTTTCCACTCGAAGAAATCAGGGTCATTTACCTGCTCACACTCAACTATTGCATCGGGCGGATGAATGCGGGCGACGTGAAATTTGTGAAAGAGTCGTTCGACCTTTACAAGGAGGGTTTCCAAAAAAATATTTTCCTCGAAAATGGCGTGTTGTCGCGGTTCACTTTTGGCAACGCCATCCAAATTGCGCTGAATCTCAGGGAGTATGGCTGGGTTGAGCGGTTCATTTACGACTTCAGCCCTTATTTGGATGAAGTGCACCGGGAAAATCACGTCCATTTTTACATGGCCCGGCTGCATTTCGAGCGGGGCAATTATCCAAAGGCCATGGAATTGTTTGTCCAATCCGACTACGACGACATCCTGATGACGCTCGTTGCCAGGACCATGCTACTCAAAATATATTACGAATTAGACGAAATCAGCGCATTGGAAAGCCTGCTCGGCAGTATGCGCACCTACCTTCAGCGAAAGAAAATCATGGGTTATCACAAGTCGAACTACAAAAACATCATTCGTTTCACAAAAAAGCTCCTAAGGGTGGCACCGTACAGCAAGGACCAGAAGGCAAAGCTGAAAGCTGAAATATCTGGGGCCAATCCACTTACCGAACAGAAGTGGCTGTTGGAGCAGGTGGACAGGTTGTGATTTGTGTTTAAAATGGAGGGGTTTTCCAAAAATATCTGATATTTTTGGACTATGTTTCCAAAAATATCCTGATTCATGTCTTCACGAATCTCTTCGTTTCGATACCATTTGGCGATATTCTTCCGAATAGATGTATGCTGTCATTTTTGGGGACGCTGATGATTTTTCACCCAGTTTGGAACAATCAAAAACTGACGGCCAATCACTATGAGCAGAAGGAACAAACTCCAAAAGTTCGCAGAGGTACTTTCCTTTCCCAATGTCTATGAAAATTTCGACGCCAAAGCCCCCGGCCTGGCAGGCGAAAACGGCGAGAGGGTGGAGATGAAAGGCCATTGGCGCAGCCGCCATTTCGGCAATGACTACCCGCTGACCCTTGAACTGGCCTGCGGCAAGGGAGACTACACGCTGGGACTGGCCCGGCAATTTCCTCACTGCAATTTCCTCGGCGTGGATATTAAAGGTGCCCGCATCTGGCGCGGTGCCAAAACGGCTTTGGAGCAGGGCCTCCACAACGCTGCCTTCCTCCGCACCCGTATAGAGCAAATCGCCCTGTTTTTCAAAGAAAATGAAGTGGATGAAATCTGGATCACTTTTCCCGACCCCTTTTTGCGCGACAGCAAGGCCAACCGCCGCCTCACCTCCGCCATGTTTCTGGAGCAATATAGAAAGATTATAAAGTCCGGCGGCTTCGTCCATCTCAAAACCGACGAACCGAACCTCTATGATTTTACACTCGAAACTCTGGCAGCACAAAATGACTACTCCCTCCAATACTACGACGACGATATTTACGCAAAGCCCCTCCCCATGCCCGAACTGGAAATCAAAACTTTTTATGAAAAACAACACCTCACAGCCGGCAAAACAATCAAGTATGTGCGCTTTCAACTGAATGCATAAGTTGCCGGAATTTATATTTGCAGACTTCCGTTGTTTGGTTACTTTTGCCCCGCTAATTAACACATTGTAATCCCTTGTGAATGCCCCGAAACCAGACGGTCCCATAGCTCAGTTGGTTAGAGCACCTGACTCATAATCAGGGGGTCCTAGGTTCAAGCCCTAGTGGGACCACAAACGCCCGAAACCGGTGCCGGTTTTGGGCGTTTTTCGTTTGGCTAAAATGTACGTCTATATTTTACATAGCACGAGACTGAACAGGTATTACATCGGGAGTACGTCACTTCTTCCTGATGAACGACTTCACCGGCACAACACAAAATATTATACGGATAAATTTACGGAGAGGGGCATACCCTGGGCACTCTATCATGCTATCCCATGCGATAGTCGCCGACAAGCCGAAGCGATTGAAAAGCATATAAAACGAATGAAAAGCAAGGTGTTTATTGAGAATTTAAAACGGTATCCGGAACTTGTGGCAAAGCTAAAATCTCGCTATGCTGACTCAAAATCAGGGCCCCGATAGCTATCGGGGCAGGTTCAACCCCTGGTGGGACCACAAACGCCCGGAACTGGTGACGGTTTTGGGCGTTTTTCGTGACGGACAATGTTTCTCCGAAAGACAAGCCTGCCTATTGCCCATCCCAACCTACAGTACGGGACTTCCTCCGTTCGTTGTTCGTTGTTCGTTGTTCATCCCGACCTTCGGTACGGGACTTCCTTCGGTCGTTGTT
>CAZPHZ010000176.1:0-7428 GCA_964586035.1 uncultured Saprospiraceae bacterium | reverse complement strand
GCACCGCCCACATCTACGAAAGTATTAACTCCAGCGTCGTTCAGCATCGAAGCGATTTTGGGCCCAATTCCTTCGATTTTCTTGAGATCATCTTTGGCGGCTTTGGCAGCTTTCTTCGGAGCAGATTTCTTGGGTGCCGCTGCTTTCTTTGGAGCTGCTTTTTTCTTTTCAGCCTTCGCCGCTTTGGCGGGCGTTTCTTTTGCTATTGTCTCTTTCTTTTCAGCTTTCGCCGCTTTGGCGGGTGCTTTCTTAGCTGCAGCCTCTTTCTTTTCAGCCTTCGCTTCTTTGACGGGTGCTTCTTTCACAGGAGCGGCCTTCACTTCTGCCACCTTTTCTTTCTCTACTTTGGGAGCAGGTTTAGCTTTTACAGCTGGCTTCTTGACTTTTGCAACTGTCTCAGCTACTTCTTCGAAAGGAAGAATGGAAACAAAAGTCCAATTGCGCCGGCCTTTGTTGAATTGCACGGTGCCGTCCACTTTAGCGTGGATGGTATAATCTTTACCCAGATAAACATTTTCACCTGCATGGAAGCGAGTACCACGCTGGCGGATAATGATGTTGCCGGCCCTTGCGAGCTGGCCTCCGTATAGTTTTACGCCCAACCGTTTACTTACGCTGTCCCGGCCGTTCTGCGTTGAACCTTCACCTTTCTTATGTGCCATTTCTTGAAAATTTTTTAGGTTGAAAAATTGTGCGAGGTTCAAAGTTCAAAAATCAGGCATTAGCGGCCTGCCCTTTGGAACGATGAACATCCAAAGTCATCATGCGCCAATAGAATCAATTTTGATTTTTGAAAACTGCTGGCGGTGGCCATTTTTCACGCGATAGCCTTTGCGCCTCTTCTTTTTGAAGACGATGACTTTGTCGCCCTTGACGAACGGGGTCAGTACGGTAGCGCCTACTTTTGCACCTTTCACTATCGGCGTGCCGACCTTGACAGATCCTTCCTGCTCTACCAGATGAACCTGGTCGAACGAAATGCTGTCCCCTTCTGCGGCTTCTAACCGGTGGACGAATAGCTGTTGGCCTTCCGTCACTTTGTATTGCTTACCGGCTATGGTTACGATTGCGAACATGTTGGAAAATTTACAATTTACAATATCAGACCTGCGATAGCATGGAATAAAACTTCCTGTTTCACCATCGGTCCAATTTTAAAAACGGGCGCAAAGATAAAAGCCTGCGCCCTAAAATGCTAATTTTTGTGCAGTTAAAACCCCTCTTTTTGAATACTGCAACTGATGAAATTACCGGGTAATGATAAAGCACCCGCCACTATGGGTATTTTGGGCCATAGTAATTTGATAAAAATAGAGCCCCTCACCCCAGCCTTTTGTGTCTAAAATAATCCGGTCTTCGAAGGATTTTTCCCGCAACATCTCCACTCCTAAAGCATTGAATACCTGCCACTCGTACTCCTCATTTCCTGAATAGTGCCCATGCATTCGCAACTCAATGGCATCGGTTGCCGGATTAGGGTGGCTTGTAGCATAAAAGCTGCTTCGGTCTATCCTTCTGTTGGCGGAAACACCATCCGGATCCAACACCGTAATGGCGAGGTCATCGAAATAGAACCCATCGGCTTCGACACTGCCATCAGAAATCAGGCGGAATGAAATAGTGAAAAATGTAGGGTCATCGCCAGAGCCAAGGTACTCGCTGATATCTATGGTTTCTTTCACCCAGTTGGATTGTTTTCCATCGTACACCGGCTCATTAAAGTCCTGAGTGTAAGTACCCGCTTCGGTATATTTTCCGCAGAGGGGAATGAAAGCGCCGCCATTCACCGAGAGGAGCACCTGCGCAAAATCCTGGTCTTCTTCGATATCCCATTTAGTCCAAAAGCTGAGTTCAGCTGCCTTGATGCCTGTCAAATCCACAGGGCTGCCCATTGTTACATCTGTAAAGTTATTGGGTAAATAATTTGTGCCCGGGGAATCTGTTGTGCTGGACGGGGCCGAAAAGTAATCCTCATTCGTCACCTCCCAATCAGTGGATCCAGACCACATCGACATATCCTCACCCGGGTCGAACGCGACGGGGGCAGCGGTTGTTGAATAAATCCGCACAACTTCCTGCCGCCAGGCATACTCCCCATTGTCAACGACCAGATTAAACACCACAGTGTCGCCGTCCTGGATAGAAGGATTAAGGGTGAAAGGCAAACTACCAGATACGCTTTCGAGTGGGAAAAGACCAAAATTTTGCGGTGAACCCACGGCGGCGACGTTGGCCGTCACAGGCTCAAGAGACACGCTGAATGCTCCATCCTTTAGCCCCACCTTGCGCAAGCTGAAAAGTATTTGCCCCTGCTGTTCATTTAAAAATTTATCACCCGTCACAATGGCTTCCCCATAATTGAGGACCAAATGGGCCGAAGTCAGGTTCATGCGCATAGCGTCCTTGTTCAGCCCGTCGATGGCATTTTCGGGCGGCCAAAAACCCCATGAACCCGGCCCTACTTCCGGCGTCATGGCATACATGCCCGCCGCTCCGTACATCCAGTCGTCGGAGGTACCATTCACATTGTAACCCACGGTTTGGGTGGCGAGGCCCATTTCATAATGGTTGTCCTGTGTGAGCAACTCGCCGAAACGCTGGAAGGTCTCGTGGTCATCGGTTATTTCATTGGCGTAGCCCCAGGGCCAAATGAGCAAATTGCTATACGTGTGATAATTCAGTGCAATCTGGAAATGGTGGGAAAGGCAAAACTCCTCCACCATTTGTGTCTCAGGCTCCGACGATGGAGAAGGCCCCCGGTAAGTCTGCGACCCCGTGGCCGGCGACGACCCGATGTTGTCGTAACCCCATTCGAATCCGTAATTGCGATTGAGGTCCACGCCGAAGGAACCATCGCCGTTGTCGCGACGGTTTTTTCGAAAGTACCCTCCCCCATCGGGATTTGTCGTCTCGTTATAAATGTACCCGTCGGGGTTGACGCAGGGGATGAAATACAACTCTGCGTTGTCCACGATGTATTTCACTTCGGGGTCGGTCTCGTAATTCTCCAACAGATACCACAAATAAAAAATGACCTGAGACATGCTGTTCGGTTCCCGCGCATGGTGCACCGCGGTGTAAAGTATCTGCGGCTCCCCAGGCTCTTCGGTTTCGGGGTTGTCAGAAACTTTCACCCAATAAATGGGGCGGCCCTCATGGGTCGTCATTGTGGAGCTAAGCGGCATTCTCGCCTTAAATATATTGGGATATTTTGTGGCCATCGTATCCAGCAATTCGAGCATTTCCTCATAAGTATGATACCCGCCCATGCTACCGTAGGTGTAATTTTCAGGCGTTTGATATTCGATAGCCCCCCCGTTGTCACATGGCGGCAGAACTCGTTCGACGGACTGTGGGTTTTCATTCAGGTATTTAAGATGAGCCTGCAAATCTTCGATGAGAACACTTGTGGAAAAACCCCTTTCTCGAATTTGTGCAAGCTCAAAATCAGCAAATTCCCCGGTAAAATACTTGCCGCGCCTGTACTCCCCGTGTTCCACGTCGAGGCCCATACGGGCCAAATCCACTATGCCATGCTCTGCATCGAGGTCGATTTTTACCCGCGAATAGCGCTGGGCCTGTGCATGAATTCCAATAAAAATAAAACAGAGGAGGAGTACTGATATGCGCATATCAATGATAATTCAAAAGGGTGAAAAACGAAGGCCCAAAACTAAAAAAAGCCTGCGAACAGGCTTGTCAAATAACCGGCAAATGCCATTTTAATTTATGATAAGTACCAATACAAATTTTTCTGGCGAAAGCGAGAAAACATCCCCTTTGCTGGCAGAAAACTATAGTTCGCAAAATGGAGGTTTATTTTTGTCCGAAAACGTATAAGCGTTGGGATGGCTGGCATCCCAACGCTTATACCACAAGTCTAAAAGTTCTGCTCGCCTCCCGATTTCTGATCGTCATTTTTCACCTTGCTCTTCCGCACTTTGGTTTTAAAATCGAGTTTACCGAATCGGTAATTGAAGCTGAGGCCATACGAGCGGAAAGGGTATTCGAAATAGCTATTTTGATAAAAGTCAGCACCCCGCAATTCCGAGTCGAAATTGAGGGCCCGGTTGAAGAGGTTGGCGATGCGCAAACCGACGCTGCCCCGCTTTTTGAAAAGGTCTTTTTGAATACCTAAGCTATACATCCAAAAAGTAGCCTGGGAGCCTTGCAGCGTCACCCGGGGGTTGCGGAACATACCGAATATCTCCACCTTCATTCCGGCGGGAAGACTGATGGTGGAGCTCAGGTGAGAGTTGTATTCATAGCCCGTATTGCTTTGGTTTAAATCCGGGAGATTGCTTTCTAAGGCGGCACGGCGGATGTCGAAACTTCCACGAATTTGCCATATTTTCTCAATAGTGACTGAGCCGAAGAGGCTCAACCCAATTGAGTTTTCCTTCCCAATATTGTCGAAGGTAGTATAGGAAAACCCTTCCGTTTCGTCTACTTTTAAAATGCTCTCAATCACATCGGTGGTATGCCGGTAATACAACGATGCATTGAGCACAATGCCTTTGAGAAAGGTATTATAACCCAATTCGTAGTTGTTCGTGATTTCCGGCTTCACCTCCGGGTTTCCGAAGGATCTGTTGTTGCGATCCTGCTGGTCCTCATAAGGATTGATAAACCGGAGGCTGGGTCGCTGAATCCTCATGTTGTAACTCGTCTTGAGGCTTGAGAATTGGCTCAACTTGCGCGACAGAATTACGCTTGGCAGCCAATTGGCGTAATCGGTGGCAAATTTTGTCTCGTCAAATTTATAATCACCGGTGATTTCCGTTTGCTCATAACGCACGCCTGCGATGAGACCATAGTTCCGGGCAAAATTTACGTTCATCGAAGCATATCCGGCGTACACGTTTTGACGGTAGTCGAACTCGTCGGAGCGAGAAGCATCGCGCTGGTAATTGTCACTTTGTCCGAAGTCTAGTGTATCGTACACGAAGTTGCTGTTGATGGTGCGCAAAATGGTCTTTGCCCCCGTTTCCAATTTGACATTTTTCGAAAAAGGATGGACGTAATCAACCTGAAAGGTAGTTTCCAAATTGGTGCCGTCGTTTTTGCTTTTCTCATCGATGCCGAGATATTCAAAATTGCCCGTTTGGAGGAGTCTGGAGGTGGTATTGTCCACATTGCCGCTCACCTGCATACCGAGGCTGAATTCGCGCTCGGAATTGGGGAAACTTCGGGTGTAGTCGGTATTCCAGTCGTAACCGAGGTCAACGGTATTATTTGTGTTGTTGCGGTTGGTAATTTCCTCGGTTCCTCCCAAATCTAAAAAGGCGCTGGTGTTGCCGTCACGGTCAAAATTGTGGCCGTGGAAAGAAATGCTGGAATTGATGGAGTTGTAAGCATTGATGTCGTAGAACGCTCCAAAATTTCCACGATACCCCACGCGGGAAGTATTGGTGATACCGTTTTGAGTGAGGGTAGGTTCGAGTTTTTGTTCTCCTTCCAGAGGGCCCCTTTCGAAGCGAAAAATTCCATCGCGGGGGTTGGAATACACGGCGAATGCCCCGCCATTCACGCCAAAACGGCCTTTGGCAGCGTTGAGGTTGAGTGAGGTGGTATTATGGCGATTTCCGGGAGCCACATTTATGGAGCCCGTGTAGCCATCGACCTGCTTTTTGTGTGTGATGATGTTAATGATGCCGGCCGTACCCTCTCCATCGTATTTCGCCGAAGGCGAAGTGATGACCTCCACGCTTTTTATCTGGTCGGACGGGAACATTTTAAGTGCATCGGCGACATTGGTGGAAAACATGCCACTGGGCTTGCCATTGATTAAAATCTGAATATTGGAAGAGCCCCGCAGCGACACATTTCCGTCTAGGTCCACAGACAGCAGCGGCACCTTGCGAAGCACATCGGTGGCGTCGCCGGCGCCCAGCGTGACATCCTTATCTGCATTGTACACGATGCGGTCTATCTTGTTTTCAATCACAGAAGCCTCTCCCGTGACGGTCACTTCCTCCAAAAGGAGAGAACTGGGAACGAGATAAATTTCATCGAGCCTGGCGTCTGGTTTTTGTGGTGTCAGCTCAATATTCAGGACGTTTTTTTCATCGTACCCGAGGAAGGAAAAATGAATTTTGTATTTGTCGATTTTGGCTTCGGGAAACTTGAACTGTCCTTTTTCATCGGTGACTGTGCCGTCCACTTCTTTCCCGGATTTTTGTGAAATGAGCACCACCGAGGCGTAATCAATGGGCTGGCCGCTGAGGCTGTCGAGCACCGTGCCCGTGATTCTTCCGGTGATGGAGGGGCCTTTAGCCTGCCCTCTCATTCCGCCATGGGAAGGCTGTTGGGCGTATATTTGTAAAACCGCTAATACGGCAAAAACTAACAGTAGGGATTTTTTCATGTAGGTAATTTTTTTGATTGCAAAGGAACGCTGCAAACAGGGAAAGGTTGAGAAATTTTACACAATTCTGACACATTGAGTTCAAAGAGTTTTTTGGCTGAAACGATTGCGGTGACAAAAGTCATCCTCCCGGCACCCAGAGATCCCGGCACAGCCCGAATTATATCTTTAAATTTGGAGGGATATGGAATTCTCACCTTTCAAATGCATCGGAACATGAAACTATTTGAACTCAGCCCGGCGGCGATGCTCATCCGTTTTTATCTCATGGTTTTCACGATTTTGGTGGCGGGGTTCTCCGGCCAATGGTGGATCGCTGGCATTGGATTTTTGATTTTCTATACGGCCATAATGGGAATGCGCTTTAAGGACGGCAGAGCCACTGGCCCCGGGCAAACCGGAAAACGCATTGAGCTGCCCAAGCCCGGTGGTATCAAGCATGCGGTTTAAGGGAGCGGAAAATAAATAAGGGACGTGTACGAAATAATTGTTGAGAAAGTTGAGAGGGTTGAGAGGGTTTAGTCTCAACCCTTTCAACTTTCTCAACCCTCTCAACAAGTTATTTGTGCACGTTACTAACCGTCAAAGGCTCCTGAAATTTCCTTTTTTCACATGCCGTGTGCTCTTACTTTTTGGCGAGAGCACACGGTTTGTTTTTCTTCTCAAAACAGGCCCACACCGGAGTTTTTGATTCTTCCTTCGCTTGCTTATCTTCGCCCCGCACTCTCACCAATTAAATTCCACCTGACAATGCAAAAAGCACTCATCCTTTCTGTACTTTCATTCGTTTTCACACTTACTATTTCCGCCCAGCAAACACCCCTTTGGTTGCGATATGCGGCCATTTCACCCGATGGTAATTCCATCGTTTTCAGCTATCAGGGCGATTTGTACAAGGTGGCTGCAAAAGGCGGAACGGCTGCGCTGCTCACCGTCAATGAAGCCCACGATTACAGGCCCGTGTGGTCACACGATGGCAAAAACATCGCCTTTGCCAGCGACAGGTATGGCAACTTCGATATTTTCGTGATGCCCGCCCGCGGTGGCCAGGCCACGCGGCT